>JAJZQA010000338.1 GCA_021810985.1 Deltaproteobacteria bacterium | reverse complement strand
CAGCAAAACAACTTTCTTGGGCTTGGTGTCAAGGGAACTCTTTCAGCTTCTCTGGGCGGCAAGACCCAACTCTACAACATCGGCATCACCGATCCCTATTTCCTTGACACAAACTGGACCCTTGGTTTCGATGTCTATCGTTCGGAGCGGGAATATGAGGACTACACCAGAAGAGTTACCGGCGGTGACATAAAGGCCGGCTACCGTTTGTCCGATCAGCTCTCGACATTCTGGCTCTATAAATACGAAGTTAAAAGTCTCTTCGACTTTTCCCCCGGGTACGAGAACAATCCCAGTTTGTTGACTGAATCCAGCGGCACTATCGGCTCGCTGTACGGCAGTATCAATCTGGATAAAACCGATTACCGGCTCGACCCGAGCAGCGGCTATGCCGGTACCTTATCCGCCGAATATGCCGGACTTGGAGGCAATCAGCGTTTTGCCCGTTTTATCGGTCAGGCCTCCTACTTCTATCCGCTGATCTGGAATACGGTCTTTTCCCTGCGTGGTGAACTTGGCTACATGATGCGCATCGGCAAAAATATACCGATTGACGAAAAGTTTTATCTCGGTGGTATCAGTACGCTCCGCGGCTACAGTTCCCGCACCGTCAGCCCGACAAATACTTCCTTCCTCAAATCGCTTGATCCTGTTAGCGGAGTGCAAACGAGCACCCCGACAACGGTCTATCTTGGTGGAATCAA
Source organism: Deltaproteobacteria bacterium (assembly GCA_021810985.1). Taxonomy (GTDB): domain Bacteria; phylum Desulfobacterota; class Desulfuromonadia; order Geobacterales; family Geobacteraceae; genus RPRC01. The sequence goes on along the minus strand of JAJZQA010000338.1, from coordinate 2,408 downwards.
GGAAGCTGTTTTGAATGCGGAGTACGTTTTTCCGATCATCAAGGATGCCGGTCTGAAGGGAGTGGCGTTTTTTGACGCTGGAAATTCCTATGGTCCCGGTGAACAATATTTCTCAAAGGTTCTCATGAGTTATGGTCTTGGCGTCCGCTGGTACTCCCCTATGGGACCACTGCGGCTGGAATATGGTATACCGGTTAACCCCCGTGAGGGAATAGATAGTAAAAGTGGCAAATTCGAGTTTTCAATAGGCGGGTTTTTCTGATTTTAAACCATACTGGGACGCTTGATAGCGCAAAAGAAAGCTTTGCTCTCTGTATCCGGTGAACCAGGACGGTCTGTCACAATTTCTGAGAAATATCATTATGAAAAGGAGATTCGCATGAGAGGGTTTTTTACAGTTTTCTTGGCATTCCTGGCATTATCCTTCCCTGTTGGTGCTCTAGCGGCCGATAACGGTAAGCTTGGTTACGTGGATATCCAGAAGGTACTGAATCTTTCCAGTGCTGGCAAGGAGGCGAAAGCTGAATTGACTGCCAAAGTTAAAAAGCATCAGGATGAGATCAATCGTAAGCAGGAAGAGTTAAAAAAACTGAAAGATGTCCTTGAAAAACAAGGCTCAATTCTTTCCGAGTCCGCAAAATCGGCCAAGGAGCGAGACTACCAGCAGGCATTGAAAGATCTTCAGCGGATGCAGAAGGACGCCCAGGATGATCTTCAGGCCAAGGACGAGGAGTTGACGAGAAATATACTTTCCGACATTGAAAAAGTCGTTCAGGATTACGGTAAGAAAAATAGCTACAATTTCATCTTTATCAGAAATGACAGCATGATTTACGCCGATGACAAGGGCGACCTGACCGATCAGATCCTTGCGCTGCTGAATACAATCAAAAAATAGGGGGGCATCGTGGAAAAAACTCTGAAAGAATTGGCTTCCCTGCTGGGCGGCAAGGTTATTGGCGATGAAAGTGCGGTTGTGTCGAGCCTTGGTACCCTGGATGAAGCAATGGAAGGTCAGATAACCTTTCTTGCCAATCCAAAATACGCGGGAAAAGTTGCGACCACACGGGCTACCGCGGTTATTGTTCCTCCCGGGGCGGAAAGATTTAACCGTAATGTTATCGAGGTGAGGAATCCCTATCTTGCATTCGCCAAACTGCTCTCTCTTTTTCACGTGAAGCCGATAGTTCCCAAAGGCGTTATGGAGGGCTCTTTTGTTGCTGATAATGTGACATTGGGCGAAGGGGTTACCGTTTATCCGGGTGCTTACGTGGGAGAGGGGGTCAAACTCGGTAAAAAAGTTGTCCTTCATCCCGGAGTCGTTCTGTATGAAGGTGTTGAGGTGGGCGATGAGACCATACTCCATGCCAATGTGACTGTCCGTGAAGGCTGCCGAATCGGCAGCCGCGTTATCATCCATAGCGGGACGGTAATCGGCAGTGACGGCTTCGGCTATGCGCCTGATGGAAAGGGTTATCAGAAGATTCCGCAGATCGGAATTGTTGTTATTGAAGATGATGTGGAGATTGGGTCCTCAACAACTATTGACCGTGCTGCTTTGGGATTGACGCTGATCCGGCGCGGAACCAAGATAGACAATCTTGTGCAGATCGCTCACAACTGTGTAATCGGTGAAAACTGCATCATTGTCTCGCAGACCGGCATTTCCGGAAGCACTAAATTAGGCGAACACGTTACAATTGGTGGACAGGTAGGGATCGTCGGTCACCTGGAAATCGGCGACAATGTCATGGTCGGGGCAAAGTCCGGCGTGCATAACAGCATCCCTTCCGGAAAGATTCTGAGCGGTTATCCGGCGTTTCCCCATAAGGAATGGCTCAAGTCGGCCTCCATTTTTCCGAAATTACCAGAAATGCGCAAGGTAATGAACTCCCTTGAAAAGAGAATTCAGGAGCTTGAAGCAAAACTGGCAGAAAAGAATTGACGGTACTTTATTGGAGGGCTGAACATGCTTGGTTTGCAAGAAATTGCTAAAATATTGCCGCATCGTTACCCATTCCTCATGGTTGACAAGATTATTGAAATGGACCCCGGTAAACGTATTGTCGGTATTAAAAATGTGACAATCAACGAGCCTTTTTTTCAGGGGCACTTCCCTGGACACCCGGTGATGCCGGGGGTTCTGATCATCGAGTCGATGGCGCAGGTGGCCGGTATTCTGGCGTACCTCTCTTCCAGCGAGGAAATTCGGAAAAAAGTAACGTATTTTCTTGGTATTGACAATGCGCGATTCCGAAAACCGGTACTGCCTGGTGACGTGCTGCGCCTGGAAATGGTCACAACGCTGAACCGCCGCGGTATTTGGGGATTTAGCGGCAAGGCCTTTGTAGAGGATAAGTTGGTGGCCGACGCGGATTTGAAAGCGACATTTGCTGACAGCTGAATAG
>JAJZQA010000010.1 GCA_021810985.1 Deltaproteobacteria bacterium | reverse complement strand
TTATCTTTCAGGAACCTTCAGAGTGAGGAGCCATGCTATGAAACCACTGTTTCATCCGCACTTCGTCAATGGTCCGTTCGATGACCCGGCTCTCTTCATCGATTTCCTCTTTCAGAAGCGGGCCTTGCTCTTCGACCTGGGTGACCTGCATCTTCTGTCGTCGCGCCAGATTCTGCGACTCAGCGACATTTTCGTTTCCCATACCCACATGGACCACTTCAGCGGCTTCGATCGGCGGGTGCGCATTCTCCTCGCCCGTGACAAGCTCCTGCGGCTCTTCGGACCACCCGGTTTCATCGACCGGGTGGAGCACCGTCTCGCTTCCTATACCTGGAACCTGGTGGAGAACTTTCCGGTGGATTTTACCATTAGCGCCGGGGAGTTTGACGGGAAGGAACTCCGCTGCGCGCGCTTCCGCTGCAGGAACAGATTCGGTCGCGAAGGTGAAGAAGTGTCCCCAGTCGCGGACGGGGTGCTGCTGGATGAGGTACCATTCCGGATCCGTTCCGTTGTTCTTGACCATAAAACTCCCTGCCTCGCCTTTAGCCTGGAAGAGAAAAATCACCTGAATATCATGAAGGATCGACTTTTGAAACTGGGTCTTCCGGTCGGGTCGTGGTTGACAGAACTGAAGGCAGCCGTGCTGCGCGGCGATCCTGAAGATGCGCTGTTCCGTGTTTGGTGGCGGGAAGGCGGGGTTGTTCAGGAGCGTTTGCTGAATCTGGAATTTCTCAAGAGGGAAATCGTGAGGATCGTGCCGGGGCAGAAAATCACCTATGTAACCGATGTCGGGTGTCATCCGGAAAATATCTTCCGCATCAAGGAACTAGCCGCGGGTTCCGACTATTTCTTCATTGAAGCGACGTTTCTGCACGAGGATGAGGCGAAGGCCCGAGAAAAGTATCACCTCACCGCCCGTCAGGCCGGTATCCTGGCACGGGAGGCGGGAGCGGTACGGCTGATCCCGTTCCATTTTTCAGCGAAGTATGCGAGACGAGGAGAGGAATTGCGCCGGGAAGTGGCTGATGCGTTTGAGGCTCAGGTGGCATAGGGCGCCAGCTGTTTTTCCAACAGTGAGCCAAGTTCTTCGAAGGTGTCGTAAGGGAGCGTTACGATTTTTTCGTTGCCGGCGATCATGGCCGAAATGTGATGTTCCGAACCACGGTGGTACAGCGCGACGACCGGTATGCCGATCGACTCCGCCAAGGCAATTTCATAGCCTACCCCGATGGAAGGGTGCGACACTTCGGCGATTACCAGATTAGAATTCCTGATTGCCTCGATAGTTCTGCCGTGGATGGCTCGATCGCCTTTTTTTCCTTCCTTTTCCGGGTCACCGTTGTCATTCGTGGCTTCCGAATAAACTTCGCCGTGGGAGTTGAGAAGTGAAATGATCCGGCGATAGACCTTTCCGTAGCCACCCCCTCCTCTAATGGCACCGGCGAAGAACAGCTTCATACAACCCCCTCCCGTATTAATCGATTATTAGTGGTAAGTGTACGATAGTGCGGAAAATGCGCAAGCCTTCAGACAGAATTATCATGTGGCTGCCCGGAGACACGTTATTTTATCTTACGGAAAGATGTCGAGGCTTTGGATTGTGAACGAACGCAGACCCGAGCTGTCATTGGTTGAGCTGAGTAAGGTAAGGAGGCAGTAATTATAAATTAATTTATGAAATTGAAGTTTATAAAAAACATGCTATCCTTTGTGGGTTATCGTTGGCCAATTCTAAGTATTTGCTCCCGCTTTTGTGCCGGAAGCAGTCATTCGTCAATTACTGAGACAGCTGGAGTCTGCCGGATTTGCAGGAGATTTATCCTGAGTCCGGCAAATTTCTAGAAGTCACCGGTACGTTCTGGAAGAAAGTGCTGCTGTTCATGAATAAAATGCTTATAAAAATCCGGGAAGTGATCTTTACCGCACCGGGTCCTGCCGAAGCCGCTCTTTTTCGGGATGCTGTAACCGCGGATAACATTTACCGGGAACGGATACTTGCCCAACTGGTTCTCGTGGCTTCGTTGCTGCTCATGATCGTCGATTACGGTGTCATGATCTTCCAGCCTGAGTCGAACCGCGGCCTTTCACTCCTGGCGATACTTTTCCGCGTTTCCTACTGTGTGTTCCTGGCGACTTTTCTCCTGGCGATTCGCAAGAAGCAGGCCGGGGCAGCGTCCCGTCATTGTTTCTGGGATACCGCTGTGGTCGGAGTATCACTTGCCTGGCTCGGCGCCTTTTCCGGGGCTCTCCTGGCGGTACGGCCGGGGACTGAACCCTATCTGATGGGGGTTTTGATCACTGGGTGTTTTCTTTTTCAGGCTGCCCGGCGAACCATTCTTCTGTTTTCCGTGGGATTTCTCTGTTTTGTCATTACCGCAGTCAGTTTTTGCCCGGAATTTTCCCTGCTGCTTTCCTCGCTGATCAATGTAGCCCTAGCCACGTTCCTTGCTTTTGTCATTTCACGAATCGTCTTCCGGATGCGTCTGGAGAGTTTCCGGAATGCCCAGGATATTGCCGGACAGAGAAGGCTGATGCAGGAGTCCGTCGAACATCTGCAAAAACTTTCCTACCTTGATCCCCTGACCGGCATAGCAAACCGGCGTTTTTTGGAAATGTCCCTTTCGAGGGAATGGAAATTGGAGTCACGGTCCGGACAGCTTTTGTCGATTATCATGATCGATATTGATTGGTTCAAGCTCTTTAACGATACCTACGGACACATCCCCGGCGATAACTGTCTGCGAAAGGTTGCGGCTGCCCTCGAAGCGTCGGTCATGCGTCCGGGTGACCTGGTCAGCAGATATGGTGGTGAAGAGTTCTGTGTTCTCTTGCCCATGACGAATCGGGAAGGTGCGATATTTACCGCAAAACGGATGATGAAGGCAATCCACGATTTGAGAATTCTCCACCGCTCCTCTGACTTTGGGCAGGTTACCGTGAGCATGGGTATTGCAACCCGGCAGCCCCATCATACCGAATATTTTGAAAGTCTGATTCACTCGGCGGACTCGGCACTCTACCATGCCAAAGTTTTAGGAAAAAACCGGATTGCCTGGTGCTGTCCCATCGCCATGGAAGAATTTCCGTATATGGAAGTATCGTCGCCAATTCTCCACAAATCCATTGCCCTGGAGTGTTCCGCCGATTTTGACCTGAAGAATCTGGTCGAAGTAGGCTGAGCCGTCTTTGCCGGATAATTTCGCCGTTGAATTGAGCTGCCAAAAAACGTACTATTTCTCCGTAGCGCCTAGATGAAATCTCTTTTTCCCCGAAAAAATTACTGGAATAATTCTTGAGAGCCGACATTGCCCGGTTTGTGCCGGCAGTTTGCCGGAATATCGGATCGGGAATCTGATCTGAATCAATCGCCATGACGAAAAATTCCAAAGATACTCCTGTATATCTCCGAATTTTAACGATGGGAGAACAGGGGCTTGTCGTGGAGTTGGAGCTGCTATCGACCCGGCGGTGAACGCCAGAGTTCACCATTTGGCCGCCGCCCTGCAGCGGCAAACCGTTGCCGGGATCCGGGAGCTGGTGCCCAGTTACCGCTCGCTGCTGATCCTGTTTGATCCACTGCTCCTGTCCAGGAGCGTTTTGCGGGGCCTGGTCACCGGACTGGTCAGCGCAGACGATGTCGCGGCGTCTTCCCGGGAAGAGGGTGAGCTGGTTCGTCTTCCGGTCTGCTATGGCGGCGACTTCGGCCCCGATCTTGATTTTGTGGCCAGCCACAACGGCCTTTCCCCGGAGGAGGTGATTGCCTTGCATGCGCGGGAGACCTATCCGGTGTATATGTTGGGCTTTCTGCCGGGCTTTCCCTACCTGGGCGGACTGCCGCCGCGGCTTGCCACCCCGCGCCTGCAGTCGCCGCGGCAAAAAGTTGCTCCCGGATCGGTGGGAATTGCCGGCAGCCAGACCGGGGTCTATCCGTTTGAAAGTCCGGGCGGCTGGCGCATCATCGGCCGCACCCCGCAACGGCTGTTCGATCCTTTCCGTGCTGATCCGTTCCTTGTTTCCCCGGGAGACAGGATTCGCTTCGAACCCATTGACCGCGAGACCTATGAGCGCAGTGAGCGGAGCCGTGAGCCGGCCCGTGATCCTGACTTCTGCTCCCTTGCAGAGGAGCGGCCAGCGGGCTATTTCACCGTAATCAAACCGGGGCTGCTCACCACGGTGCAGGACAGGGGTCGGCTCGGTTTCCGGGCCTTCGGACTTTCTCCCGGAGGAGCTATGGATCCCCTGGCAGCGAGGGTGGCCAACCTGCTTGCCGGCAACGGGCCGGATGCCGCGCTGTTGGAAATGACCCTGCTCGGGGGGACGTTCCGTTTTCAAAGCAGGGCCTATGTGGCTGTCTGCGGCGCAGATATGGGCGGCCGGCTGAACGGCGTTCCGGTTCGCAACTGGTCGGCCTTTGCCGTTCCTGCCGGGGGAGAGCTGACCTTCGGCCATGCGGTATCCGGTTGCCGGGTCTACCTTGCGGTGCGCGGCGGTATTTGCCTGCCACCGGTCCTGGGGAGCCGAGCCACTTTTCTGCGTGCCGGGATCGGCGGTTTCGGCGGCCGGGCCCTGTGTGTCGCCGACCTGATTCCGTTCGCGAAGCAGAGCGGCGCCATGCCGGGGCCGCGTTTCCTTCCCGCGAACCTGGTGCCGGTCTATCCGGACGAAATCAGGCTGCGGGTGCTGCCGGGGCCGCAGGATGATCTCTTTGCGCCGGAAGGTGTCAGGAACTTTTTCAGTTCGGTCTATACCGTTACGCCTCGTAACGACCGGATGGGCTATTGCCTCAGCGGACCCGCGATCCGTCACCGGAGCGGAGCGGACATCATTTCGGATGCCCTCTGCGCCGGGGCCGTGCAGGTGCCCGGAGATGGCCTGCCCCTGATCATGACCGCAGACCATCAGACTACCGGAGGCTATGCCAAGATCGGCGCGGTGATTGGCCCGGACCTGTTTCGTCTTGCCCAAACCCGGCAGGGCACGCGGGTAAGATTCGTCCGCTGTTCCGACAGAGAGGCGGTCCGGGTTCTGAGGGTGCAGGAAGAGTTCCTGGCGGGAATTGGCCCGGCTCTGACGGCTGGAAAGGGGAAAGCAAATGGTGAGCATTGATCTGAACTGTGATCTGGGGGAGGGAAACAAGCGATCTGTCTCGGAGAGCGACACTGAGATCATGCCGCTCATTACCTCGGCCAACATTGCCTGTGGATTTCATGCCTCGAGCCCATTGCTGATGGAGCAGACCGTGCGTCTGGCAATCCGCCACGGGGTTGCCGTGGGCGCCCATCCATCCTATCCGGATCAGCATTCTTTCGGGCGTAGCGAGATGACCATCCACCCCGAGGAACTGCGGGCCGATCTCATCTACCAGATCGGCGCCCTTTCCGCCATCTGCCGATCATTAGGTGTGGCACTGCATCACGTCAAGGTCCATGGCGCCCTCTACAACCGGGCCGCGGTTGATGGCGAGACGGCCCGGATCGTTGCCGCTGCAATCAGGGACATCACTCCGGAAGCCTACATGGTCTGTCTGGCCGGATCACAGATGACCGCGGCGGCACGGGACCTCGGAGTGCGTTTTGTCGAAGAGGCTTTTGCCGACCGGGCCTATGCGCCTGACGGAACCCTGGTTCCCCGCTCCTGCGAGGGTTCGGTCCTGCATGATCCGCTCCTGGTCGCGGAGCGGTTGGTGAAGATGGTGCGGGAGAAGTGTGTGGCTGCCGTTGACGGTACGATCGTGCCCTTGAGCTTTCAGACCGTGTGTGTGCATGGGGATACGCCGGGAGGCGTTGCCCTGATCCGGGAAATACGTCGGCGACTGGACAAAGAGGGAATCTGGATTTCAGCCAGCTGAGGCTGATTCCCCGGCTCTCAGTGCGGCTGGAATTCTCGTCAGATGGTTGACTTGGGCCGGAAAGAAGAAACCTCGTGTTTTTCCTGGCAGTCGACGCAGCGGATCGCATAGGGGCTGACGCGGAGCCGGTCCTCGTCAATTTCCTCGCCGCAGTCTTCGCAGATTCCGGCGGTCCCGGCGTTGATCTTTTTTTCAGCCTCTTCCATTCGCGTCAAACGCTCCCGCATGATGTCGGCAAGGGCGATGCCGGTGTCGGAAAGGACATCCAGCATGCTCATGTCCCCGATATCCTGGGGGATGTCGAATTGGCTGTTCAGTTTTTCCTGATTACGGAATAGTTCGTCGCGGAGTTCACTCCAAAGGCGCTGTTTTTCTTCCCGAAGAATATTCCTCAGCCGCGCTTGTCTGCTGGTATCCTGGTCCGGCATGGTGGCCTCCTTTCGCCAAGGGTGCGTTTCCTTCCTTCAGTGTAGCGCAATGTGCCGGTGATGCAATATTCGGAGCCTGACGAAGGTATTCTGGTCGCGGCTGACTCCAGAGTGCTGTTGGTTGCCGGGCTGAAATGCTCTTTGTTGTGATCCGCGTTCATGCCGCGCAGTGAACCAGGATTCGCTGCCGGTGTTGCAGGGGGAATTCCACCATTACTCAAAGAAAGAGTCATTGTCATGAATAGTCATCTGGATATTATCTATGCCCTCGATCTGCTCGGTACCGCGGCATTTGCCGCTTCGGGGGCGCTGTTGGGCGTTCGGAAAAGGATGGATCTGCTGGGGGTGATCGTTCTGTGGCTGGTGACAGCCACCGGGGGTGGGGTGGTCCGTGATATCCTGCTCAATGATGCACCGCCTTTTTGTTTCAAGAACGAGGTCTACCTCTACCTGTCCGTGATCGTGGCGGTTATCGTCTTTCTGGCTCCGGCCCGGTTCGAGCGGCTCAGGGGCTCGATGCTGTTCCTTGACGCCCTTGGCCTCGGCACCTTTCTCGTCATCGGCACCTCCAAGGCGTTGGCCTTCAACCTGGGCTTCATCGGTTCGATCCTCATGGGGGTCATGACCGCAACCTTCGGCGGGATGATCCGTGATGTGCTCAGTAATGAAATCCCGCTGATTCTGCAGCGGGAAATCTATGCGTCCGCCTGTGTCGCCGGCGGCGCCGCGCTCTACCTGATGCACCAGGCAGGGCTTCCCGAACCGCTCAGTCTCACCACTGCCGCGCTACTCGTTATCACTATTCGCTTCCTGGCAATTCTACGAGGCTGGCAGCTGCCGCGCCGGACTGATGTCTGAGGGAGTCCCCTACACTCGGGGTGGCCTAAAGAGCTTCAGGAGTACCGCGACAACGATGATTGCCAGGACAAGACCTCCGAAAAACGCCTCGGAACTGAAATGTTGACCATAAAACCAGCTGCGCATGTTTGCAAAGAGCAGGTCCATTCTCATAGCCGTTCCCCATATTTCCGCTCGAATTATCTCTCCTAAGCATATTCTGTCCGGACATTTTTGCTTCCGAAAAAGTCCGCTGCGGCAGTATTCTGCTCACTCACCAGTTTTCGGGACGGGGCCTCGAAGAGATTCCTGCATATTCCTAAACCCTGATTGTCTTGTACAGGAAATTCTTGAATTTGAAGAATTTTTTTCGCTCCGCCGCATCGCTTTGGATGTCTCCGCTGACCGCTTTCAGGTGTTGGGCGATCTGAGGCATGGTCCGGCCTGCTTCCTGTCTGGTTTTCTCGATGATGATCGCGACCACATCCCTCGGGACCCGGTTTTTCGAATACGGTTCGTAGACCGCTTCCCAGAAATCTTTACCCTCTTTGATCGTTGCCAGAATTTCCGTGGCCAGCTGCTCCTGGAACCTGTTCTGGGTGCTCTCCAGCTCTTCGTTGGCCTCGTTTCCGATCGCCCGCAGGATATCTGCCCCCGTGATACTCTTTCCTGACCGGAAGAACAGCGCCCGCAGCAGAATGCTGCGCAGTTCGCGGATATTTCCCCCGAAGTGGTGGTTCACCAGGAGATTTTTGGCGTCTTCGGTGAGCGTTGGGGCACCATCCGGCGGGTCATCCTTGCCGCGATAGGTCCGATAGAGTTTGCCGAGGAAATGGGTCGACAGGTCAATAATGTCTTCACTGCGTTCACTGAGAGACGGGATCCTGACCGAAAGTTCCGACAGCCGGTGGTAGAGGTCTTCACGGAAACGCCCGGCCTTGATCTCTTCCTGGAGGTTCTTGTTGGTTGCCGCAACCAGGAGAACCCGGCCGAAACGCTCGACGTTTTCCCCCAGGCGGATAAAGCCGCCGTTGTCGAGAAAACGGAGCAGCTGTACCTGGGTCTTCGGGTCGGCATCGCCGATTTCATCGAGAAAGACGATCCCGCCCTGGGATTCCTCCAGGATTCCCCGGCGGTCGCTGTAGGCGCCGGTAAAGGCGCCTTTCTTGTGCCCGAACAGCTCGGAATAGGTGAGCTCGCCACTATAGGCAGCGATGTTGGTTTTCTTGACCGGAAGTTCACCGGCGGGATTGATCTGCTCCCGGTACATTTCATTAAGCTTGTTGTAGAGGTTGTTGAAGAAAAATTCCTTGCCGGAGCCGGTCTGGCCGAGCACCAGAATCGAGGGCAGCCCCAGAGTGGCCTCTTGGAGAACGTTGCTGCTCCAGTAGGCGATACGGTTGAAGAGGGGCGGGGACACGGCATTAATGAAATCGACCACCTCCTGGGCTTTCCGGCTGTTGCCGATGATGTTGCCGAGCCGGTAGGAGGAGACCAGGGGGTCCTTGTAGGCGACATCGCTGGTGAGCCTGGCCACCTGGCTCTGGAGGGTTTCGATCTGCTGGATATCGGCAATGTGCCGCGAGGTAAGGCTTTCGATGATCTGCAGCACCCGTTTGTGTTCTTCGGTAAAGTAGCCCGCCTGCAGAGAATTGAGGCAGATCACTCCGAGCACCACGTCATCGCAGATGATCGGCACGGCGATTTCACTCTTGATGATGTCGCTGATCGAGCGGTGGAATCCTTCACCCTGGATTTCCTGCTCCACATTGGCAAGGATCTTCGCCTGTTTTGACCAGGCCACGTAGCCGGTCAGGCTGCGCTCCTCCTTTGGCAGTTCTGGTCCGCCGATCAGAAACGCCGGGATTTCCCGCTTCAGCCACTCTTTGTTTTTGGCGCCGATAATCGTTCCGGAGCCATCCTCCACCACCAGCCGCTTTTCTCCGTCCAGTTCCTGGACAACGGCGATGCTGCCGGTATCGGCTCCGATCAGCTTGGTGGCCTTTGACAGCACTTTGTCGAGAAAGGTCCGCAGTTCTTCGTTACGCTCCCGCAGAAGGTCGGTGATCTCCGCCAGCACCCTGATTTCCAGATGCTCATCGCCGATCTCACGGATCACCCGTTCCACCATCTCCGCATGGGTCTGGAGGATACCGGTTTCGAAATCGGTAAACTGATAGTTTTCCTGGGTGTAGTAGTTGACCAGGCAGATGATCTTGCGTGTCTCCGGTTCGTAGCGCGGCACCATGTAGAGGGATTGCAGCGACATTTCCTCGGTCAGGGCCCTTTTCTGCAGGACCTGCCGGCTCAGGTCCGAGATGAAGAGCGGCTTCAGGAGCTGGTCGTCGGCAATGAGGCCGTCGTCGCCGACGAATCTTGCGACCAGGGAACTGCCCTTGCCCAGCCGGAGTGAGCCGAGTTCGTCGTAGAGGGCCTTCAGCCTCGGATCCGCCGCGAAGCTGGCGAGAACCTCCATTTTCGTTTTGCCCTGGTCATCGGTGGTCGGCACGAGGACCGAAGCCAGGGAAAGGCGGTCGATGAGCTGGACGGCCGAATTGACCATGAAGGCGGCGGCTTCGCGTTTCTTGACCTCTTCCACCCGCCTGGTCAGGACGATTTGTTGCTGATATTTCTTGGCTTGGTCCAGGCTGCCGGCGATGGTGCCGACGAAGCCGGTCAGCAGATCCTTGCCGGATGCGGGCAACACCTCTCCCGGGGACTCCCGGTCAATACAGATCACGCCGATCGAGCGTCCTTGATTGGCGAGGGCGAAAAGGTAGCTGGCGGCAATATCAAAATTTTCCGCAAGTTTCGCGTCCAGCGGGAGACTCCGCCCATGACTGTCGAGAATCTCGGCCGAATCTTGATTGGCGAAAACGATGGAAACCAGTCCCTGCTGGGAAACAATGGGAAAGGATGTTTCCCTGATCTGGTCGGCATGGGCCCCCGAGGCATACATGCAGGAGAGTGCACCGCTTGTCAGGTCTTCAAGGTAGATCCGTACCCGCTCCCGCTGAGACACCAGCCGGATGCCCTCGGCCGTGGTAAACAACATCTCTTCCAGGTTTTCCTTGCCGTAGCGGCAGATTTTCTCCTGAAGTCTGAGAAGCTGTTCCTTGATCTGTTCCATCGGAGATGTCCTTTGCCAAAGTGAGCAGCCCGAGCCCGGCGTGGCACGGCAGGGTGCCGGTTGCCGCGAGCTGCCATCGGCGAGTAGTCGCAAAATGAGTACATTTTGTACTCTGCTGATTATCTTAGGGGTAAAACAGCGGTAAAGTCAAGAGTGTCAGGGAACGGGGGGCAGGGAACAGGAATCAGGGCTGGCCCCGGAGAATCCTGGAAAGTTCTTCCGGGTCGATGCAGTTCAACTCGCAGTACTCCCTTTCCAGTTCTTCGACAAAAAAGCGGTCAAGGCCGGAATTTTCGAGAAAATCTTCCCGCAGCGAGATGTTTTTATCGTTGATAATGGTCGGCAAGATGGTGTGAAGGTACATCGCTTCTTTCTTGATGGTAAGGATGGTTTCGCGGAACAGGGCGTCAGGGATTTCCTCGCTCAGGAGTTTTCGCGCCTTGAGTTCTTCGCTCACCTCCAGCTTCAATTCTTCCTGGTGGGCCCGGGTTGTGTAGCGGGAATAAAAGTTTTTGATCCGTTCCCGGACATGATCCCGCAACAGGAGGAAGAGCGCTTCTTCCCGGTCGATGGCCAGGAGCTGCTCGAGGAGGGCCGAAATGGTCAGACGGTTTTCCTCGATCTGCTTGAGCCCCTTGCTGAGAGCCTTGATTTTGTTTTTGCCATATTTCCCGAGATAGCGGTTGCAGAAAAGCCCGCTGATGAACAGTTCTTCGAAGAGCCCCTCTTTCAGGGCGTCGAACTCCCGCTTGCTGCCGAGAAAGCTCCTGAGCATCTCTTCGGTGATCCGGACATTTTCCATGAAGGCGATCTTGTTGATGGTGGAGGAGGTGGAATCATAGCGGTCGAAATAGGTGATGATCGACGAGAACTCCTCCAGGAGCGCCATGTCGGCGCCATCCCGGATCCTCTCGTCGCAACTTCGGCCGGAGTCGAGCAGGATCTCCTCGAAGGCGTGGTCGCGGTTCTCATTGGCGCGCTGTTTCGCTTCGAGCAGTCTCAGCATGTCCTCGTTGTTGACCCGGTGGTCGATATTCCGTTCCCGCAGGAACATGCCCTCGAGAATCTGTCTGACCTCGGCAAGGTAGTCCTGCTCTTCCTCTGCCACGGCCCACTTGTCCTTTTTCAGCATTTCGTCCAGCGGGTAGAACAGGGCATCGGGAATCTTGTTGCGTACCGCCAGGGTTTTCAGACGGGTAAGGCGGGCGTTTTCCATCTTGTTGATCGTGCCTTTGGCATGGCAGGAGATGAGGATGCTTTTGTAGCCGTCGACGACCGGTTTGTTGTCCCGGTGTTTGTACATGACATCCACGCGAATGCGCTCCTGCTGGTAGCTGTCGATACCGAGTGTTTCGGCAAGATCGGTAAGTTTTGCGTAATCGTCGTTGGAGATTTTTTTGTTGGTGTAATAGAGGCTCCTGAAAAGATCCCGGTACTTGCGGTGGCTGCTGTTGATGAGCTTGAAGAGGAACAGTTGCGCCTTCGGGTCCTGGATGAGGTCAAGAATTTCTTCGATGATCAGATTGTCGTCCGCCCTGCCCACCGCTTCGGAACGTTTGATCGTCTTGCCCAGGACCCGCACCAGCTCTTTTTGCTGTTTCTTCAGGGAGCCGCTGAAAAGGGCGGAATTGGTGAAGAAGAAATAATTGCAAACCGCATTGCCGTCAAAGAAGATCTTGTCGTAGCTCAGGGAGCTTTCCGTGCGGTCGGTAAACTGGAGCCTGCCGCTCTCTGCTCCGTAATGGGCGCCATACATGGTGAGCCGGTTCAGCACGTCCCCTTTGGCCAGATCGGCCAGCGGCTGGTCGATGCCGAACATGTATTCGCAGAAGGAGCCCCCGTTGCCGCGGTGGCTGATGTACTTTTTTCCGATGACGAATTCGTTGCCTGGAGAAAAGAAGCGGGCTTCGTCCCGGTCGCCGTCACCGAAGCTGTACGAAAATCGCTCGCAGACCTCGGACCCGGCCAGGAAAACGTAATACTCGATGCCATCTTCGGTGCTTCCGTGCAGGCGAATGTCTTTTCGCATCATACCCTTCCGTTGGTTAATGCTTTCCGTGTCATTTCGTTTACAATGGCTGCAATGTTCGGTTCAATGATCATGCCATCATAGGCAAGCTCGACCCCCTGTGGAAGTTTTTCAGTGTCCCGATGGGAGACTTCGTGGGTCAGATGGGTCAGGATGGTGCGGCGCGGTTTCAAGATCTCCACCACTTTCAGCGACTCCTCGATATTGAAGTGGCTGATGTGGGGCGTGTAGCGCAGCGCGTCAAGAATCAACAGGTCCAGGCCGGACAGAAGCTGCAGGGAGGACTCGGGTATCCGGCTGCAATCCGTCAGATAGGCGGCGGCCCCGATCCGGTAGCCGGTGGAATAGGAGTACCCATGCACCAGCGGAATGGGCAGTATCGTCTGGCCGAACAGCTGAAACGGGCCCGTGACCTGATGGGGGGCCAGCAGCGGGGTGTAGCCGCCTTGCGTTGCCCCGCAAAAAATATAGGAAAAATTCCTGGTGAGCAGCTCGATCGTTTCTTTGGAACCGTAGCAGGGGATTACGCGTTTATGGAGCAGGTGATAGCCCCGCAAGTCGTCGATACCATTGATATGATCTGCGTGGGTGTGGGTGAATAGTACGGCATCTATGTGGGGAATGGCATGTTCGAGCGCCTGCCGCCGTAGATCGGGGGAAGTGTCGATCAGGATGAATTTTCCCGCGGTTTCGACCAGGATGGATGCGCGGGTTCTCCTATCCTTCGGATCGGAGGAGGTACAGACCGGGCACTGGCACCCGACCATCGGAACGCCGGTGGACGTCCCGCTGCCGAGAATCGTTATTTTCATGCGGATCCTCCCTGGGTTGGGCAGTAAAATATCATGGCACCGTTATTCAGGCAAGGTCTTTGTACCCGCAGTACGCCGCCGGATCAAGGCCGGTGTGTTACGGAGGTGGCTGTTGTACCGGGATTTGCTATACTATAGAAAAGGGAACGAAAAAATCAACCACAGGGGAAAGGAGGCAGCACCCATGACACGCCTTGACTTGACGGAAGAGGAAACTCTCAGCCTCATTGCGATCCTTGAATCGTCCCTCTCCGAACTTATCACCGAGACCGCGGCGACCGACAACAGAGAATATCGTGACATGTTGAAGGAAAAGAAAAAATTCATCAGGGCGTTGTTGGAAAGACTGCAGGGTAGCGCGTGACAGGATGCATCAAAAACTCTGGTGTAATATTACAGCCTGCTGACGCGTATCCCAGGCGGGAAAACTGTGTAGCCACGCGGGAGGCTTTCCGGTGAGATTGCCTCCCGCGTGGCTATTTCACGAGGAAGATCAGGCCTCGGCATCAACGCCGAACAGTTCTTTCCGCACTTTTTTCAGGTAGGAAAGGGACGGTTCGTAATCTCCATAGAGAAACAATTTGCTGCGGTCGGTGGGCACAAGATCCTTCAGGCGGCTGCCATATTTTTCCTTGAGGATCACCGCCACTTGCTCGAAACGGTCAAATCCTTCGTAGACAACAGGTTCGTTCCAGATAACGGTCTCGCCGTTTCGGATCTGGGTCTGGTCCTGTTCCATATCCCAGCTGAGGGTGATTTCGCCTTCGGACAGCTCCGGCAGCTGGCCGGCCGAGGCGAGACATTTCTCCCGGTACTGACGCTCCTGCTCATCCTCTGCTTCCTTGGCTTTCAGTTGCTCTTCGCTAAGCCCTTCCCGGGAATGGGCACAGCCCTTTTCCGCGGGGAGAATCAGCACATCGAGAAACTCCGAGCAGGTCGGGCAGGTCAGCTCGAGAAATGTGCCACGATACATGATGCCGCGTGCCGTCTCGCCACCGTTTCCGCTCCAGGAACAGCCGTTGCAGGTATACTCCTTTTTCATCCAATCTTCCGTGTAGTTTGACATGATATCTCCTTATCAATGCAGACGGTCAACCGTGAAACGTGACCGGCTTTTCGGTGAAATAGCAAACGGAGCCGCTGTCAGCGGCTCCCGTGATACTTTCATTCATCTGATGTCCCGCTGTCAAATAATTTCTGCATCGCTGCCGGGAGCGGAAGGTGCTGTCGGATTTGCGTTTCCCTCGTGAGGGAAAACTCCCGGTTAGGCCGCAATCGCCTGGAGGGCTGCGATGATTTCGGGGATCTCCCGGTCGCTCAGGGTCCGCGGGTCGAGGAGAAATTCTCCCTGGGAAATCCTGCCGATCACCGGAAGGGGGCTTGTCCGCAGTTTCTGCTCCAGCTGCTGGGCGGACAATCCCGCCACCGAGACGGAAATCAGGCTGGTCGGGATCTCCAGCAGGGGAAAGGTGCCGCCGCCGACCTGGGAAAATCCCGGCAGGGTCTTCAGGGAAATCGTCGCGGGAAGTGCCCGGCGCATCCGCCGCGCTGCTGCCTTGGCACGTGAGGCAAGTTCCTCGCCGGACACCGTCAGCATCCGGAGCGAGGGGATCTGCTCCAGGGCCTGTCGTTCGTCACGGTAGAGGCGCAGGGTTCCTTCAAGGGCGGCAAGGGTTACCTTGTCGACGCGCAGCGCCCGCAGCAGAGGATGTTTTTTCATCGGCTCCAGGCAGCTCCGTTTGCCGACCAGAATGCCGGCCTGGGGGCCGCCGAGGAGTTTGTCACCGCTGAAGGTCACCAGATCCGCGCCGGCTGCCAGGTATTCCTGCACGGTCGTTTCGCCGGGGAGGCCGTAGGCGGAGAGGTTTACCAGCGTACCGCTGCCGGCGTCCACCATTACCGGAACGGAGGTTTCTCTGCCGATGGTGACAAGTTCCCCGGTGGAAACCTCGGAGGTGAAACCGACTACGGCAAAATTGCTGGTGTGGACCTTGAGCAGCAGGGCGGTTTCATCACGGACGGCCGAGCGGTAATCGCGGACGTGGGTCCGGTTGGTGGCGCCGACCTCCCGCAGGATCGCGCCGCTCTGTTCCATGACCTCGGGGATGCGGAATGAGCCGCCGATCTCCACCAGTTCGCCCCGGGAAACGACCACTTCTTTTCCCCGGGCGAGAGCGGACAGGGCCAGCAGCACCGCGGCCGCGTTGTTGTTCACCACCACCGCCGCTTCGGCGCCGGTCAGGCTGCAGAGCAGTTTTTCCACATGCGCGGCGCGGCTGCCGCGTGCCCCGGTTTCCAGGTCGAATTCCAGTGTGCTGTAACCGAAGGCGGCATCAAGCATGCTGTCCCGGAGAGATGCGGAGATGGGTGCGCGCCCCAGATTCGTGTGGAGGATCACCCCGGTGCCGTTGATCACCCGGCGCAGGCCGGGAGTCGTAGTCCGGGTCAATGCGCCGCGGATCCGCCCGGCAACCGCCTTTTCCTCCAGTGACTCCGCTGTGGCTTCACCGCGCAGGAGCGCGGCGCGCAGCAGATCGAGGGTGTCCCTGACCGCAGTAATAACGACCGGCCGGGGATACTCTTCGAGGAAAGACCTGACCTCGGGCCACTCCAGTACTTTATCAACCTTCGGAATATTTTTGAGCACGGGCGTAACCTTTCCTGTCGGCAGCGAATGTGCTGCTGGCGAGCCATGGCGGAAAACCGCCGACCATGAAGCATAACCAGCTGTTTTTGCGGCCTCATTGTATAGTTTCAGGAGTAATTGTCAAGTAGAGAAGAGCGGTTGAATGCCCTTTCCACCTGCGTGTTCCTCGTTAGTGCCTCATCTGGGGCGGTGGAAAAAACAGCAACGCATTTTGGGTTTGCCGGATTTTTACTTCATGGTATCGTGCGGAAAAAACGGGAGGGTCTTCATGTCCGTAGCACCGATGGTAATTCTGGCCGGCACCTCCGGCACCGGGAAAACCACTTTCCTCGAAAAGCTGATCAGGGAGTTGAAAATACGTCAGCTGCGCGTCGGCACGATCAAACACCATGATCACGATTTTGAGTTTGACAAACCGGGCAAGGATACCTGGCGCCATGCCCAGGCCGGTGCGGATGCCGTGGCTCTGTCCTCGCCGGGAAAAGTCGCCCTGATCCGGAAAGTGGACGAAGAGTTGCCCCTCGACCAGGTGGCGGAACTACTCGGCAACGTGGATATTATCCTCGTCGAAGGCTACAAGCGCACCGCTAAGCCGAAAATCGAGATCCACCGCACGGCCCACTCCCGGGAACTTCTTTGCGCTCCGGAAGAGTTGCTGGCACTGGTGAGTGACGCGGACTGGAACATCGGTGTGCCGGTATTCGACCTGGAAGATGCCGCGGGTGTCGCGGTGTTGCTGATTGAGAAATTCACCCTGTCGAAGTAACCGCTGATCTTGCAGATTCACCAGCTGGTGTGAAAATAGTAGCACCGGATACAAAGAGGGGAAAGGGTGACGTCCTTTTCCCTCTTTGTATCTATACCCTTCCCGAGCATCATCCCGAAATAATTCTTTCCGGAACCGAAAACACCTTCATTTTCTCCGAAGTCGCAAAACAACATAAAGTCACATTCGAGCGGCGCGCGCTGTCGATGCCGGAACTGATCGGGGCCGCCTTGGAGATGACCAGCGGGATGCCGGCCCGGGCCGCTTTCATCACCATGCCGGCCGGCTGCCTGCCCGACGAAACCAGGAACATCTTCGACAGGTCGTCGCCGTTGAGCACCGCCATGCCGACGACCTTGTCGATGGCGTTGTGCCGGCCAATGTCCACGGCCTTGTACTTCAGCTTGCCGTTGGCGGCCACAAGGCTCGCGGTATGGGCTCCCCCGGTCCGGTCCTGGATTTCGTCGTAGAGGTATTTCATGCTGTCCAGCAGGACGCTGCCGCGGAAGGTCTGCACCAGCGGCAGGCGGACGTCTTCGTCATGCCTGTCCCAGTTGATGCCGACGCAGCCGGAAGATCTGAGTTCATGCCAGATGTCGAAGTGCTCGAAGGACCGGATCTGCAGGAGCACCCAGTTATTTTTTTCTTCGATACTTTCCAGGTCGCTTCTACCCTTGATGGCACCCTCGGTAACCAGGTAGCCGACGGCAAGTTCCTTGTGCAGGTCCGGGGTCGTGACGATGGAGGAGAGTTTGCTGCCGTTGACGATCAGCTCGATGGTCTCCTCGACCATCACCGGGTCGGTTGCCGGTTCGGCGCCTTCGCGGCTGATCCTGGTGGAAGCATAGTCCTTGACCGAATCCAGGGGGCCGCTGTGGCGAGTGTGGTTTTCCAC
>JAJZQA010000337.1 GCA_021810985.1 Deltaproteobacteria bacterium | reverse complement strand
TAACCAAGCCATTTATGCCGTTTCGGCGCTGGTCGCCGACGCCAATATGCTTTCCCGCGCCGCCGTTGAAGGCAAGCTTGCCACTCGGGCCGACGCCTCCAAGCATCAGGGCGACTTCCAGAAGATCGTTTCCGGCGTCAATGATACCCTGGATGCCGTTATCGGCCCGCTGAACGTGGCGGCCGAGTATGTTGACCGCATCTCCAAGGGGGACATCCCGCCGGCAATCACCGACAGCTATAACGGTGATTTTAACAACATCAAAAACAACCTTAATACCTGCATCAAGGCGGTTAATGCCCTGGTGGCCGATGCCGCCATGCTTTCCCGCGCCGCTGTCGAAGGCAAGCTGGCCACCCGTGCCGATGCCTCCAAGCATCAGGGCGACTTCCAGAAGATCGTTTCCGGCGTCAACGATACCCTGGATGCCGTGATCGGCCCGCTTAATGTGGCCGCCGAATATGTGGACCGCATCTCCAAGGGGGATATTCCGCCGCTGATCAGCGACAATTACAATGGCGATTTCAATGAAATTAAAGGCAACCTGAACAACGTGGTCAAAATGATGAACGACCTGTTGGCCCAGACCGATATCCTGATTCAAGGTGCTGCCACTGGCGAACTGGACAAACGAGCCAATGCCGATCTCTTTGTTGGTGGCTGGAAACAACTGGTGAACGGTGTCAACGATACCGTTGTCAATATCGTCAATCCTCTGCGCGTGACCGCCGACTACGTCGACAAGGTTGCCAAAGGCATTATCCCGCCGGTCATCACCGACGAATACAAAGGCGAGTACAACGTTATCAAGAACAACCTGAACAACATGGTCAAGATGATGAACGACCTGCTGGCCCAGACCGACATCCTGATCCAGGGTGCCGCCGATGGCGAACTGGACAAGCGCGCCAACGCCGATCTGTTTGTGGGGGGCTGGAATCAGCTGGTCAAAGGGGTCAACGCCACCGTCACCAACATCGTCAATCCGCTGATGGTTACCGCTACCTACGTTGACCGCATCTCCAAGGGTGACATGCCGCCGGTCATCACCGATGTCTACAAGGGACAGTACAATCAGATCAAAAACAACCTTAACAACCTGGTGGAAGCGACAAACGGCATTACCGCCAACGCCAAAAAAGTATCCCAGGGCAATCTGATGGTTGAACTGAAAAAGCGGAGCGAGAATGACGATCTGATGGAATCGCTGTCCACCATGGTTGCCAAGTTGAAAGAAGTCGTCATGGAAGTTCAGGCGGCGGCTGACAACGTCGCTTCCGGCGGCCAGGAGATGTCGGCCACGGCCCAGCAGATGTCGCAGGGCGCCACCGAGCAGGCTGCTTCGGCTGAGGAGGTTTCATCCAGCATGGAGCAGATGGCTTCCAGTATTCGTCAGAACACCGACAACGCCATGCAGACCGAAAAAATCGCCATCAAGTCGGCAGCCGATGCCAAAGAGGGGGGCAAAGCGGTTACGGCCACCGTGTCCGCCATGAAGGAAATCGCCACCAAGATCAGCATTATCGAGGAGATCGCCCGCCAGACCAACCTGCTGGCGCTGAACGCCGCCATCGAAGCGGCCCGGGCCGGCGAGCACGGCAAAGGCTTTGCAGTGGTGGCCTCCGAAGTTAGGAAACTGGCCGAGCGCAGTCAATCGGCTGCCGGCGAGATCAGCCAGCTTTCCACCACCAGCGTGGCGATTGCCGAGCAGGCCGGCGACATGCTGACCCGGATGCTGCCCGACATTCAGAAAACCGCCGAGCTGGTTCAGGAAATCAGCGCATCCAGCAAAGAGCAGGATACCGGGGCCGAACAGATCAACAAGGCCATCCAGCAGCTGGACCAGGTTATCCAGCAGAATGCCAGCGCCGCCGAAGAGATGGCTTCCACCACCGAAGAGCTTTCCAGCCAGGCCGAGCAGCTGAAAGCCACGATCGCCTTCTTTACACTGGATAGTGGTCATCAGAAAGCTATATCTTCCCACGGACATACACCCCAAAGACAGCTGGGCCAAGCTCACCAGACCTTGGGGCATCACTCACCGCACACATCCGGCAAAGCGGGCAAAGTCGGCAGAAAATCCGGCGGGGTAAATATCGAACTGGGACATGGCGGAGCTGACGACCTGGACGAAGCATTTGAAAAATACTGATTGATACATGTCCGGCTACGGAGGCACGCCTTGTTGTCTCCGTAGCCACCAATATGTCGCATATTGTTTCAGCTGATATCAAATTGTTGCAAGCATTTGAAACACAAATTTCCGGTCTGTAACCAATGGGTGTTTTTATGGCATTTACCTTTTTTTTCCGCGATTTGCCGGTTCTTGAATATGCGGTGGATGAAGCCATCAAGCTGGCCATGGGGCGCATGCGCATCAAAATATGGGATGCCGGCAGTGCCCTGGGGCAGGAACCCTATACCCTGGCGATTCTTTTTGCGGAGCGGCTGGGTGCCACCTTCAACAATCTTTATCTGGACGCCACTGATTATGACAGCGAGAACAACTTCGGCGATATCATCAAACAGGCGACCTACAAGTATGAGGAGCTGCAGCGCATACCGGCCGGGATCTTTGAAAAATACTTTGATGCTCAGGGCGGTGACCTGTACCGGGTGTGCGACAAGATCCGTTCCCGGGTGTTTTTTCAGTACCACGATCTGCTTTCCCTGAAGGCAATCGGTGCGGATTATGCCCTGGTGGTCTGCAAAAATGTACTGCTGCACTTCCCGTACGATAAGCGGATCGAGGTCATCAAAATGTACCATCAGGCTTTGGGCGCCGGCGGTCTGCTGGCCATGGAAAACACCCAGAAAATGCCGGTCGAGATTGCTCATCTGTTTCAGCAGGTTGTTCCGGATGCGCAGCTATACCGGAAGCTCTAGGGTGGTGCCGTGTGAGAGTTATCGAGCTGCAACAGACGCCGTCCATCTACACCTGCCGCTCCTATCTGCTGCTGGGCGACTGGAATCTGCTGGGTGATGTCAACACCCTGATCGATCCCGGAACGGATGGCTCGGTGATACAGCAGATTGAAAAGCTCTCCACCGGCTGCGGGAAAGTTCCGGTTGAACAGGTTATCCTGACCCATAACCATTTTGACCATGCCGCCGGAGCCGATATAT
>JAJZQA010000336.1 GCA_021810985.1 Deltaproteobacteria bacterium | reverse complement strand
CGACAACGGAAACACCGGAATCGCGTGCCACAACTCGCTCCATTCCGGTTCCGACCAGAGGAGAATCGGCCCGAAGGAGCGGAACTGCCTGACGCTGCATGTTGGAGCCCATGAGAGCGCGGTTTGCGTCGTCATTTTCCAGGAAGGGAATCAAGGAGGCCGCGACGGAAACAAGTTGCAGCGGTGAAACATCCATCAATTCGACTTCATCTCGTCCAATGAGAACAAACTCTCCGCCTTTACGAGCGGACACGTAATCATCGGAAAATCTGCCGTTTTCATCAACCTGGGCATCAGCCTGCGAAATTGCATGACCTTC
The DNA here is from genome assembly GCA_021810985.1 of Deltaproteobacteria bacterium. Lineage (GTDB taxonomy): Bacteria > Desulfobacterota > Desulfuromonadia > Geobacterales > Geobacteraceae > RPRC01. The sequence continues at coordinate 2,809 of JAJZQA010000336.1, read as the reverse complement.
CTCCTCCAGGGCAGAGAAGAAACGGACTTCGTCTGTTACCGTCCCTCCTTTGACAATGCGGTAGGGAGTCTCGACAAAACCGTGTTTATTGATGCGTGCATAGGTTGAGAGAGAAGCAATCAGACCAATGTTCGGTCCCTCAGGAGTCTCAATGGGGCAAACACGACCATAGTGAGTCGGGTGAACGTCGCGCACCTCGAAACCGGCCCTCTCACGAGTCAGACCACCAGGTCCGAGAGCTGACAGACGCCGCTTATGGGTAACCTCGGAAAGCGGATTCGTCTGGTCCATGAATTGGGAAAGCTGCGAAGAGCCGAAAAATTCTTTCACAACCGCCGAAACAGGCTTCGAATTAATCAAGTCGTGGGGCATGAGATTTTCAACTTCTTGGAGACTCATGCGCTCCTTGATCGCCCGCTCCATACGCACCAGGCCAATCCGGTACTGATTTTCCAGCAATTCCCCGACCGCCCTTACCCGGCGATTACCGAGATGGTCAATATCGTCGATAGTACCCCTGCCGTTTTTCAGATCGATCAGGTAACGCACAACCTCGAGAACATCAGGCTTGGTAAGGGTCTGACATTCGAGGGGCACTTGGAGGCCGAGCTTGTAATTCAACTTCAAACGACCAACCGGAGAAAGATCATAACGCTCCGGGTTCGAAAAAAGATTCTCGAACAATGCCTGAGCGCTCTTCAGTGTCGGCGGATCACCGGGACGCAAGCGACGGTAAATCTCGATAAGAGCTTCATCCGTCGTGCTGATTTTATCGATCAGAACAGTATCACGTAAAGAAGACGTCGCGTGAAGGTTGTCGATAAAAAGCATTTCAAACGATTCAATCCCGCGCGCTTTCAATTCTTCCAGTTTGCTTGGGGAAATTTCCTCATTGCACTCAACAAGGACTTCGCCGGTGGCAGAATCAACAATGTCATGCGAAGCAAACTTGCCGAGAATATCTTCATCGGTAATAGGGATATATTTGATACCGTGGTCCGTCATCTTTTTGATGGCGGCCTTGGTGAATTTACGATTTGCCTTGATTATGGTCTCGCCGGTATCCGGATCGGTAATATCAAAATGAGCTTTCTGATTTATGAGCAACTCAGGGTCGGCATGCTTACGCATCTGCTCCCCAAGAAAAACAGTTTCGCTCTTGTAATAGTAATTGATGAGTTCTTCCGCGGTATAGCCGAGCGCCTTCAGCAGGACGGTTGCCGGCATTTTCCTGCGCCTGTCGATCCGGACGAAAAGGATATCCTTGTGATCGAATTCGAAGTCCAGCCAGGACCCGCGATACGGGATTACCCTCGCGGAATAAAGAACTTTTCCACTGGAATGCGTTTTACCTTTATCATGGTCATAGAAAACACCCGGGGAACGGTGCAACTGGCTGACGATAACCCTCTCGGTACCATTAATAATAAAAGTACCGTTCTCGGTCATGAGAGGGATCTCGCCAAAATACACTTCCTGCTCTTTTACTTCGCGAACAGCGCGGGCGGCAGTCTCTTTAATTACGTCCCAAATGACAAGACGAACCTTCACTTTCATCGGTGCGGCATAGGTCATTCCGCGCTGATGACATTCTTCGACATCGTACTTCGGTATCCCGAGAGAATAGGAAACATACTCGAGTGAGGAAGTTTCAGTAAAATCCTTTATCGGGAAGACACTTCTGAATACCGACTCCAACCCATAGTTTTTCCTCGCTTCGGCAGGCACATCAACTTGGAGAAAACGTTTATAGGAGTTTTTCTGTATGTCAATCAGGTTGGGTATATCGATAATTTTTTTAATTTTGGCGAAGTTCTTACGCAAAAGGTGGTTATTCGCAATTGAATAAGCCATATATTCTCCTTTGGTGAGTGCCTGAGAAGATGTACCCTACCTCGCATAGGGTAAGATATTTCACGCGAGATGCAAGGTTAACTGCACATTATTGGGGTCTTCTCAACGAAAATAGAACAGCCAAGGCCGCACGAAGCAACCTTGGCTCAGGTAGGAATGGATATTGTAAGGGTTATTTAACTTCCACGTCAGCGCCAGCCTCGACAAGCTGCTTCTTGGCATCTTCAGCTTCTTCCTTGGCAACCGCGGTTTTGACAGGCTGAGGAGCACCGTCAACGAGGTCTTTTGCTTCCTTGAGGCCCAAACCGGTGAGTGCGCGAACAACCTTGATAACACCAATCTTGTTAGCGCCTGCAGCCTTGAGGATAACATCGAATTCAGTCTTTTCTTCAGCGGCTTCAGCAACTGGAGCAGCAGCAGCGGCAACAGCGACAGGTGCGGCAGCGGAAACACCGAATTTGTCTTCGAGTTCTTTTACGAGCTCGGAAAGTTCGAGCACGGACATGTTTTCAATAAAGCTAATTACATCAGCCTTGGTAATTTCAGCCATTTTCAATTCCTCCAAATATTTTTATAAACGTGGTTAGCGGGTTATTTTCTAATTTCCTTCTTTTTTTGCCCGGATTGCGTCAAGTGCACGGACGAAACTGCCAGGAACCGCGGCAAGTGTACCAACAAAATTGGTTATCGGCGCATTCATGGTACCGAGCATCTTGGCAATGAGGACCTCACGACTCGGCAGATCAGCCAGTGCCTGGATATCGGCGACTGAAATGGGTTTACCGGAAAGCACGGCCGCCTTAAGCTTGAAGGTAGCCTGCTGCTCTTTTGCGCATCTAGTCAGAACCTTGGCTGCCTCGACCGGATCATCGTAACTGATTGCGATTGCGGTCGGACCAGCATAGTGAGAACTAAGCGTCTCAATGTCAGTCCCCTTTGATGCAAGCTCGAGCAG
>JAJZQA010000335.1 GCA_021810985.1 Deltaproteobacteria bacterium | reverse complement strand
TGCACTACGGTTGTTTACTGCGCCTGTACGGCAGTGATTGCCGTAACGCTGACGATATCTTCCACGGAGCAGCCGCGGGAGAGGTCGTTCACCGGCTTGGCGAGACCCTGGAGTATCGGTCCGATTGCCTCGGCGCCGCCAATCCGTTCGGTGAGCTTGTAGCCGATGTTTGCCGCGTCCAGGTCGGGGAAGACAATGACATTGGCCTTGCCTGCCACGGCGCTACCGGGCGCTTTCTTTTCGCCGATGCTGGGGATGAGGGCCGCGTCGGCCTGCAGTTCGCCGTCGATCTGCAGATCAGGAGCGATCTGCTTGGCGATTTCGAGGGCCTTGGTGACCTTGTCAACGTCAGGGTGGGAGGCGCTGCCTTTGGTGGAAAAGGACAGCATGGCCACCCGGGGTTCCACATCGAGGAACGCCTTGCAGTTGCGGGCTGTTTCAAGGGCGATTTCCGCCAGGGCCTGGGAATCCGGATTCGGGTTTACCGCGCAGTCGGCAAAAAAGAGGATGCCGTCTTCGCCGAATTTCGCATCTTTGGTGATCATGACGAAGAAGGAGGAGACGGTTTTGATGCCGGGGAGGGTCCCGATAGTTTGAATGGCCGATCTGATTACGGCACCGGTGGTGCTGGTTGCCCCGGCCACGCAGCCGCCTGCGTCACCCATGCGAACCATCATGCCGGCAAAGTAGAGATTGTCTTCGGCGGTCAGGAGTTTGCGTGCATCTTCCGGGGTCAGCCCCTTCTTTTTGCGCAGTTCCACGAGAGCTTCCACATAGGAATCGAGTTTCGGCGCGGTGCAGGGGTCAATAATTTCGACACCGGCGAGATTCACTCCTTTGGCTGCCGCCGCTTCGCTCACCTTGGCCTGGTTGCCGAGAAGTACGAGCTTCGCGAGTCCCTGCTCAACAATCTTCTCCGCGGCGTACAACATTCTTTCGTCGTAACTTTCCGGGAGCACCACGATTTGCTGGTTTGCTTTTGCCTTAGCCTTGATTTTGTCAATAAACTGCATTCTCTCCTCCTGACTAGTAAAATGATATGACCGAAGTTGCCGGGAACACTGAGAAAATCCCCTCACCGAGGAGGTGAGAGGATTAAACTTTTTATATATACTATGTACTCAGGGAGTGGTCAATAAAAAACACTGGTTTTGCGTAGGCGAACACCGTGGCGGGTGTTTTGGGAGTTGTGCGAAAGGGCCACGGGTGATCGTGACCATTCCCATGAATTGCGCGCGTCAGGCCAAGACGCCCGCTGCCGGGGAAAAAAAGCTTCCGTCGTTTTTTGATCGGGTATATAATGCCGCGATTCTTTATGACATAAATGCAAAGAATATCGAACGTTTTCCGTTCGGTCCGGGAGCTGCCAGGAAAAATTTTCGCCGGTATTGTGGGCCGGTTTCGTCGCGAGTCAGACATCGGGAGCCAAGCATGTACAGCAGTTTTTTCGGTTTCAAAGAAAAGCCCTTTACCATAACCCCCAATCCCCGGTTTATTTTCCTCAGCAAGAATCACAAAGAGGCCTTCGCCCACCTGCTCTACGGAATTGACAGCCACGCAGGATTCATTGAGCTTACCGGAGAAGTAGGTGCCGGGAAGACCACGGTGCTCAGATCTCTCCTTACTCAGCTTGACAGCGATACCTACCGCACGGCCCTTATATTCAACCCGTCACTTTCCGCAATCGAGCTTCTACGGAATATCAACCACGAGTTCGGCATTCCCTGCGAAGAGCAAAATAACTCCCCCCTGCTGCAGACGTTGAATCACTACCTCCTGCAGCAGAATGCCGCGGGGCGTACCGTTGTACTCGTCATCGACGAGGCTCAGAATCTCGATCCCCAGGTTCTGGAGCAGATTCGCCTCATTTCCAACCTGGAAACGGAAAAAGACAAGCTGATTCAGATCGTTCTGGTGGGTCAGCCCGAGTTGCGTGAAAAACTGAAGAAAACGGAACTGCGGCAACTGAGCCAGCGGATCACGGTCAGATATCATCTCTGTCCGATGGATTTCAACGATACCGTGGACTACATCGAACACCGCCTGGAAGTTGCTGCCGGACAAAGCAGCGAAATATTTTCTCCCGGCGCGCTGAAGCGGATTTTCCGCTTCTCCGGAGGACTGCCCCGGCTGATCAATGTTGCCTGCGATCGTGCGCTTCTGATCGCTTACACAAAAGGGAGCCGCGAGGTTACCGCCCGGATGGTTTCCGCTGCGATTGCCGATGTGAAGAAGCAGGAGCAGCGGGTATTTCCGCTGCGATTCCTGCGTCATCTTGCCGCTGGGACCGTCCTTGTCCTTGCGGCCTGCGGCCTGTACGGCATCTTCGGCGGGCAGCTCACGACCAGGGATAACCTCGCATCGTCTACCGGCACCATGCATGCGGAGGCACAACGTCACCAGCCGGACCAGGGTGCTCCGCTCGACCTGTACGTTCAATTGGCCGGGATAAGCGAAGGGGAGAGCGCCGCTACGGCTTTTAATGCCCTGGCACGAATCTGGGGTGTTGCTCCGGCTCCTGTGCCGCGGGACGCGCCCGAATCTGTCACCTTGGAGGAGTGTGCCGCTGGAAGCGGGCTGAACCTTGTCCGCAATAAGGGGAACCTGGGGGCCTTGCTCCGTCTGAATTACCCTGCCATCCTGGAGTTGTCCCTGCCGGAGGGAAAGGGGCTGCGTTATGTTGCCCTGATTGGCCGGGAGGGCCCTCTCCTGGTCATTGCCCCGCACACCACCATCAGCAGCAGCGAGCTGGAAAAGTACTGGTCTGGCCGCAGCTTTCTGCCCTGGATGAATGTGCGGAACCTGCCGCAGGTGAGCAGATTGGGCGACAATGGGGAGTCCATCAAGAGTCTCAAACTGCTCCTTGAAAAAGCCGGTTTTTTCCAAGGGCCGGCTACCACGTTGTTTGATGCAGAAATGTCCGAAGCGGTCCAGCGTTTTCAGACTGCGCAAGGTATCGAGCCGGATGGCGTCGTGGGCGGCCGAACCCTCCTTCTTCTCTACCGTGCCGGAGGGGCGGTGGAGGTGCCGGGACTTGATGTGAAAGGGGAGTCATAACACTATGAGTTTCATTCTGGATGCCCTGAAAAAAATGGAAGAGGAAAAAGCTGCGCGAAGAAGCGGCGATATTA
>JAJZQA010000334.1 GCA_021810985.1 Deltaproteobacteria bacterium | reverse complement strand
CGACGTTTGCATAATTTTTGAAGATGCTTTTTTTCACTTTCGTGGAGATCTCATGGGACCTTTTCACCGTCATCTCGGGATCCATGTCCAGCTTCAGATCGACAATGACATACTGCCCGGAACGCCGGGCCCTGATTTCATGGACATGCTCCACCCCCTCCACCGCTTCGGCAAGCAAGCGAATTCCGGTTATCAGTGACTCGGACGGTCTACCGTCCATCAAATCATGGGCAGCGGAGCGAAAGGTCTGGTAGCCGAGGTGAAAAATAAACAGGGAGGTCAGTCCCGCGGTAAGGGGGTCCATGATTCCGATGCCGAAAAATGCCCCGCAGACTCCGACCAGGGTGGCAATGGAGGTAACGGCATCCTTGCGGTGGTCTTTGGCAATGGCCAGGAGCGCCGGGCTTTCCAATCGCGATCCGATCCGCACGGAAAAACGGTAGAGGCTCTCCTTCACCCCAATGGTAACGATGGCAGCCAAAACCGCAATCAGCTCCGGAGCCGGATAGGTCCCGCGCATAACCGTAAAACCGGAGCGAAGAAGTATTCCCGCCCCTGTTAAACAAATCACCAGGGAAACTACGATAGCAGCTATGCTCTCGGCTCTGCCGTGGCCATAGGGATGCGTGCCGTCCAGGGGTCTCTTGCCGATTCGAAGCGCGATCAGGACTGTGGCAATGGCGATGAAATCACAAGCACTCTCGACACCGTCGGCGAAAACCGCCTCCGAATCCCCGAAATGACCGCTGGCCAGCTTGATAATCATCAGTACGGCGTTGACCCAGAAACCTATCCTGATGACTCTCTCGGCATCGGCAAACCTCTCCTCTCTATTCATCAGGATCCTCCGACATGCCAATCAGCGTACTATTCTACCAGGAAATATTGTTCGCGCCTCGTTTTAGACAGAAATTTCGCTCATATTCTTAGGATGCTCGAGTCAGGTGATCGCCTTAAGATCTCTTAAGCGCAGCTGTACAGATTTCCTGCCATTCCAGTTATTTACTTCAAGAGAAAAGACAATGTCCATATCAGCGGAAGCTGGAAACCTGTCGGCCAGGTCAAAACCAATGGCGTCAAAGCAAAACCCGCCACGGCGAAAGCGAGTTTTCAGATGACGTTCCTTCAAAATCCTCGTGTCGATCGCCTGGACCATTCGCATGACGAACAGAGGTCGAGAGTTGCCCATGCCGAAGGGTTCCAGGGTGGAGATAAACTCCGCCGTTTCCAGCGTAACTTCCTCCGGCATGAGTTCGGCATCAATGCGCAGTTCGGGGAGAAGATCCTCCTCGCTCAGCAGACTCGCCGCATGCCGGTCAAATTTCTCGACAAAGCCGGATAAAGCTTCCGCATTGAGGGACAAACCCGCGGCATATTTATGACCGCCAAAACCGAGCAATTGGTCAGAGCACGCCTGGAGTGCATCATAGAGATGAAAGCCCGGGATACTTCTGCCGGAACCTTTGCCGACACCGTCCTGAAGTGCGATCAGAATTGTCGGCCGATGGAAAAGTTCAACCAGCCGTGAGGAAACAATCCCGATTACGCCCGCATGCCAGGACTCTGAAGCCATGACAATACTTGTGCGGCCCCGGAACGACGGATCGCTGGCAAGCAGCTGCAGTGCCTCCTCGAGGATGACCTTTTCCAGGTGTTGCCGATCCTCATTGTTGTCATTCAGCTCCGCTGAAACCTCCGCCGCCCTTCGCGCATCATTAGTCAGAAGAAGTTCAACGCCGAGCGCGGCATCATCCAACCGGCCCGCGGCATTGATTCGGGGAGCCAACCGGAAGCCGACCATGCCGCAATCAACTTCACCCGACACGCCGGCAACAGTCTTCAGCGCAGACACTCCGGTCCGGGAGGAAACAGTCAATTCCTTCAGTCCATGGCGAACCAGGATGCGGTTTTCATCCACCAGGGGCACAATATCGGCGATTGTTCCCAGTGCCACCAGATCGAGGAATTCTCGCAGATTAGGCTCCTTGCGTGAAGCAAAATAGCCAGCCTCCCGCAGATACTTGCGCAAAGCAAGCAAAAGATTGAAGACGACTCCGACGCCGGCAAGCGACTTGAAGGGAAACACGCATTCACTGCGCAGGGGATTTATCACGGCGTAAGCACGGGGAATTTCTGGCGGTGGCGTATGGTGATCGGTGATGATCAGGTCGATCCCAAGAGCAGCGCACAAGTTTGCTTCTTCATGGGAGGTAATGCCGCAATCAGCGGTGATGATGATCCGGGCGCCCTGTCCGGCAACCTCCCTGATTCCCCCTGCATTCAGTCCATAGCCCTCTTCAATCCGTTTCGGGATATAGTAAAAACAATTCCCGTCCAGGGCGGTAAGGAAACTGACCAGCGAGACTACGGAGGTCACACCATCCACGTCATAATCACCGTAGACACAGATTTTCTCTCCGGCCAGCAGTGCTCGGCTCAGGCGCTGCACCGCCTTGTCCATGTCCTTGAGCAGAAAGGGATCGTACATTTCCGCAAGGGAAGACGACAGAAAACGGCGTGCGGCTTCAGCGGTATCAATACCTCTGTTCAAAAGAATCCGGCACAGCAGGCGCGGCAGGGCAGATTCCTCGACGAGGCGTTGCACCTGGTTTTCATCTGATTCCGCTAGGTTCCAGCGTCTTTCCCGTACCGGTTGCATTGCTTCTCCCAAAAAAAAGCCCCCGTTAACCGGGGGCGTGAATGGTTACTGGCAGAGAAAGATCATGCCTTGGCACGCAGCGCCCTGTTTTCCCAAAGGACCACCAGAGGACTGGCCACAAAAATGGATGAGTAGGTTCCCACAAGTATCCCGACTACCAGAGCAAAGGAAAAGTCGTGGATCACTTCACCGCCGAACAGGAAGAGGGACAGGGCAGCGAGCAGTGTGGTGAGGGCAGTTATGATGGTCCGCGATAGAACCTCATTGATACTAAAATTGAAGACATTGATTAAGGACTCTTTCAGGTTCTTGTGCATGTTCTCCCGAATCCGGTCGAAGACCACGACCGTATCGGTCAAAGAGTAACCGGCAATTGTCAGCACCGCGGTTATCAGCAGGAGATTTATCTCCTTGTCGAGAACATAGAAGATTGCCAGAATTGCCAGCACATCATGAAACGTTGCCAGCGCAGCG
>JAJZQA010000333.1 GCA_021810985.1 Deltaproteobacteria bacterium | reverse complement strand
GCCAAATTGCTCCGGGTCTTCTGGCACAATATCGACCCAACGGTGAAAAACCGGCAGTTCTGCGACTCAGGCAGCCAATACCGCAGCGCCATTTTCTACCATAGCGAGTCTCAGAAAAAGCTGGCACTTCGCTCAAAAGCGGCCCTGGAGAAAGCAAAAACATTTTCTGAACCCCTTGTTACGGAAATAACCCCGGCAAGCACGTTTTACCCGGCTGAAGAGTATCACCAGGATTACTACCGGAAAAACCCGCTTCGCTATAAATATTACCGGCTTTCCTGCGGACGGGACAAACGGCTCAAGGAATTGTGGGGAGACAAGGCAGGTCACTGATTATGCGCCAACTGACGAAGGAGAGAGACATGACATACCCCACAGCCGCCATGCTGCCATTCAACAGTTCAGTGCTCGGCGAAGATTTCATCCCGGCTCATCCGGGAAACAGCGCGCCGGGGGACTCCGGCTGGTGGATCATCATGCAAGATGACTGCCTGGTGTTCGACGCAGGTGATGGTGACCCCGCACTTCTCGAAGGGGCAATTCCCGCCTGGACCGGCAACCATGGCGAAGCACTCTGCATCGGCATTTGGCGGGGCAAGCCCGTGCGAATTCTGGAAATCGGTTCCGAGATCAAGATTCCGGAACACTGCCATGCGGAACCTCTGCTTCAAACCTTCTTCCTCGAAAAATTTCCGGACAACCTGCTGAGTCTGCTCGGACGAGCCCAGCAGATACTCTCCTGGCAAAGAAAGAGTGCCGTCTGCCCGCGTTGCGGCAGCGCTACGGACCTGATCCCCGGCACCTGGGGGAAAGCCTGCCGTTCCTGCGGGTACCAGCATTTTCCCGCCATCCACCCATGCACCCTGGTGCTGGTGACACGAGAAACAGAAGTCCTCCTGGTGCGCAAGGCCGAATGGCCCCCCGGCTACTATAGTCTGCCATCAGGTTTCTGCGATTTCGGGGAGTCTCTGGAAGAATGCGCCCGACGGGAGGTCGAAGAGGAAACCGGCATCAGAATCAGCAACCTGCACTACGTGGGGAGCCAGTGCTGGCCCTTTCCCGGGCAGCTCATGGCCGGCTTCACGGCCGAATTCGCCGCAGGAGAGATAGTTGTTGACCGGGAGGAACTGGAAGATGCGGCGTGGTTCCCGAGGAGCGCCTTGCCGCCCAGCTTTTCCGCAAAAAGCATTGCCGGCTGGATGATCAAGACCTTCTCCTGAACTGTTGGACGGCCGGAAACCGCCACCGGACAACTGAATCACCGTTGTGTTATGCCAGCGTGTGTAGTACAACATTCCTCGCTGACAACATTCATGAATGCGAGGCACCCATGACCCGTGTCTTCTCCCGGCAAGCACTACGCTATCGCTGGCTGATCTTCTGGATTCTCTCGCTCGGCTATCTCCTGGTATTTTTTCACCGCCTTTGTCCGGCGGTGGTTGCCGTGGACATGATGCGCGATCTTCACGCCGGTGGCGGGCTGATCGGTCTGCTCGGCTCCGCCTATTTCTATCCCTACGCCATCATGCAAATCCCGGCCGGCCTGCTTTCCGATTCATGGGGGCCACGCCGCACCATCAGCTCCTTTCTCGTGATAGCCTGCGGGGGATCCATCCTTCTTGGCCTGGCTCCAACCACCTCCTGGGCGGTCACCGGCAGGGTTCTGGTCGGACTCGGGGTATCGACACTCTTCGTCTGCACCCTCAAGGTTTTCTCCCAGTGGTTTCATGCCCGGGAATTCGCTTACATGACCGGCATTTTCATGGCCATGGGCGGGCTCGGTTCCTTTCTCGCCGCCGGTCCTCTCGCCTACGTAAGCACCTGGGTCGGCTGGCGAAGCTCGTTTCTCCTTGTGGGAGGGGCCACCCTCCTGATCGCGCTTCTCGTCGGGCTGCTCATTCGCGACACTCCCGAGGATCTTGGCAAAAGAGAACAAACGACACCTGCCGAAACTGTCCCGGCTACGTTCTCTCTGGGCAAAGGAGTCCGGACGGTTCTGGCAGAGCCGGCTTTCTGGCCCTTTGCCGTCTGGTTTTTCTGCAACAGCGGAATCTATTTCTCTTTCATTGGCCTCTGGGGAGGCCCCTACCTGCTGCATGTCTATGGAATCAGCAAAGCGGAAGCAGGCACAATTCTCTCTCTCTCGGCGGTCGGTCTCATGGCGGGAAGCCCCTTGGTAAGTTTCCTCTCCAACAGGGTCTTCCGCGCACGCAGGCCAGTGCTTATCCTGTCGAGCATCATTTCCCTGTGCCTGCTTGCACCTCTGGCCTTTGCAACCGACTCACTGCCTCTTCCCGCACTCTACCTCATCTGTCTCGGAATCGGCGCAACGAACGGTTCCGTCGTTGTCGTGGCATTCACGGCCGTAAAGGAGCTGTTTCCTTTACAGATAGCAGGCACGGCAACCGGGCTGATCAACCTCTTTCCCTTTGCCGGAGGTGCGGTTTTGCAACCGCTGCTCGGCTATATACTGGAAAGAAATGGCCGTGTCGCGGAAATCTTTGCCACGGCAGGCTACACGAAAGCCTTATTCATCCTCTTCATCTGCGCGGCTCTTGCCTGCGGATGCAGCTTTCTCATGCGGGAAACATTCGGTGACGAAGGTTCCGGCCGCTGAATACCCTCCACCAGCGCTATGATCCGCAAGAAAACAGGTACAAAAAAAGGGAGCACGCGGCGAAAACGCCGGGATACTCCCTAGAAAAGACAAGCAAAAATTACAATCAGGCCACAAGCCTGAACTTCCCGACAATGTTCCGCAGTTCCTCTGCCATCACCGTCAAATCCCCTGCCGCGGCTGCCGAATTCTTTGCGGCTTCAGCGGTTCCCCGGACAACATCGGTAATTGTTTGGATATTATTGCTGATTTCGTTAGTGGTGCCGGTCTGCTCCTCGGCGGCCGTTGCGATCTGGTTAACCTGCATACTTACCGCATTGATCTGCTCCAGGATCTCTTCCAGGGCGTGCCCCGATTTCGCCGCTTCAGAAGTGCCGCGGTCAACCTCGATCACCCCTTCCTCCATGGAACTGACCGCTTCCCGGGTCTGCTGCTGAATGGATTTGATCATCGCTCCGATCTCCTTGGTAGCCTTGGTGGTCCGTTCGGCCAAGGCCCTGACCTCATCCGCGACCACC
>JAJZQA010000332.1 GCA_021810985.1 Deltaproteobacteria bacterium | reverse complement strand
CCTGGGTAATCCGGTGATGTGTATCCGCGAAACTCAGGCCAGAACGCGTTTCCCCCTTCTCGAGGGCACGGTGGACAGCGGGACCATGGGATTACCAGGTCCCCTTCAACAAATATGTGGCAAAGACGTTTACCCCGCTTTCTGAAGACCTGCCAGGACGTGAAAACCTGCCCCCTATTTATTCATTTTTTAGTTGGATTCCGATACATTCCTGATATCATCGTCGCGGCCTTGACAGCCTGCTCTTGATGGATACACTAATGAAACCGCATATATTTAGACAAGGCTCACTGACAACGGATATGCCCCCCCTGTCAACTCAGCGCCTGAGAGCTTCGAAAAGAGAAGACCCGGCACGCCATCTCGCGCCATCACAGTCGACACCTTTGGGGCCGCGGTGAAGTTCCGGTAATGCTTGTTTGGGAATTTAGATAAAATTATCGCAGACGACCATTCGGCTGAAAGGACTTCGAATAATGGCTCCAGGTAAGCACACAAGCGACTTTTTCAAGAACAGGGCCCGCTTCGGCCATTTGATACTCATACTTTCCATCGCCCTGGTGACTTTTTCATGGTTAAAAACTCCAGTTGCACGAGCCGAAGTTCTGACCGTTACTGTCGGTGTCTATGAAAATGCGCCGAAGGTCTTCACCGCCGAATCCGGCAAACCCGCGGCAATCTTTATCGACATTATCGAGCACATAGTGAAAGTGCAGAAGTGGAATCTGCGCTATGTGCCCGGCACCTGGGGAGAGGGTTTGGATCGCCTGCAAAGAGGTGAAATAGATCTCATGCCCGATGTTGCGTATTCGGCGGATCGGGCAAAAATATATTCCTTCCACAAAACACCGGCAATGTCCTCCTGGTATCAGGTATATGCTTTCAAAGGTAGCAATATCCGATCTCTGTTAGACCTGAACAACAAGCGAATTCTCGTTTTGGAACGTTCAGTACAGCAGGCGGCGTTTGTAAAACTCAGCAAAGGCTTCGGCTTTACCAGTACCATCATTCCCGTGCCGGATTACAAAACCATGTTCGAAACGGTTGCCAAGGGTGACGCCGACGCTGCCATAACCAACCGTTTCTATGGAATGATGCATGCTAAAAGATACGGACTCGAGGACACCTCGGTAGTTTTAGAACCGTCCGACCTTTATTTCGCTGCGCCAAAGAACGCGGACAGACAGCTGTTGGACCAGATCGACAGTCATCTTATGGCGATGAAGCAGGATCATGAATCTGCGTATTATGCGTCACTGAAAAAATGGACGGCAGAGAAAGTCTCCTTTAAGCTGCCTGCCTGGCTGAAAATTACTGTCGCTGTTGCGGGCATGGCGCTCCTGATCAGCCTTGCCGGCAGCATCGTTTTAAAGCACCAGGTAACCTTGCGCACCCGGGAGCTGAAACAGATTAATCAGGAAATGGAGCAGCGCATCGCCCGGCGCACGACGGAACTGACTGTTGCCAACAATAAACTCAAGGAACTGGATCAACTCAAATCCATGTTCATCGCCTCCATGTCCCACGAACTGCGCACCCCGTTGAACTCCATAATCGGCTTCACCGGCATGACATTACAGGGATTGTCCGGGGACTTGAACCATGAGCAGAAGGACAATCTCTCCAGGGTTTACAAATCGGCCAAACATCTGCTGGCCCTGATCAGCGACGTTATCGATATTTCAAAAATCGAAGCCGGGAGAGTCGAATCGCTCCTGGAAAAAGTCTCCCTGAAAGAGATTGTTGAAGAAGCGGTCGCGAGCGTGGAACCGCAGATGAAGGAAAAGGGATTGGCACTGGAAGTGGACATCCTCGCTGATGTGCAGCTCACCACGGACCGGAAACGACTGCTGCAATGCCTGCTCAATTTCCTCAGCAACGCAGTGAAATTTACCGAGTCGGGCAAGGTTGGCGTCATTTCAAAAGAGTTGGACGGATTCGTAGAAGTGGCGGTGAGCGACACCGGTATTGGCATCGCCGAAAAACAGATCCCCAAGCTGTTTGAGGCATTTGAGCGGCTTGATTCGCACCTGCGTGTCAAGGCGGGAGGCACCGGCCTGGGGCTGTATCTAACCAAAAAACTGGTCACCGATATTCTCCATGGCGACGTTTCGGTTCAGAGCCGTGAGGGGCAAGGAAGCATTTTCTCCCTGCGGGTTCCGATCGACGCAGCGCAGGTTCTTGCCGTCACGGATAAAAGAGAGGGAGCCTCGGCATGAAAACAGCACTTATCATCGAAGACAATGAAGACAATATGAGGCTGATTACGCTGTTGCTTGAAAAATCTTCGTACCGCACGATCCAGGCTTTTACCGGAATGCAGGGATACGAAACAGCCCTGCGCGAAAAACCTGACTTCATCATTCTTGATATCCAGTTGCCGGATATAGAGGGCACGGAGGTCTTGCGAAAAATTCGCGCCTCCGAGATAAGTACCAGTATTCCCGTTATCGCCATGACATCGTACGCCATGTCCGGTGACAGGGAAAAGCTGCTGACCGCAGGTTGTGACGGTTACATAGAGAAACCCATCGACCCGGAAAGGGTCATCACTCAAATCAGGGGCGTCATCGGAGATTTAGCATGAAGATTCTGATAGCTGAAGACGATGAAAATTCCAGAGTTTTCCTGGAACGGGCACTACTGAGTCAGGGCTATGACGTGGAGAGCGCCGCCAATGGAGTCCAGGCGCTCGAGAAGGCCGGGCAATCACCTCCCGACCTGATTATTTCGGACATCATGATGCCCGGGATGGACGGCTTTGAGCTCTGCCGCTCGGTAAAGCAGGATGAACGACTCCGAACGACACCCTTTGTATTCTATACGGCCACCTTTATCGAGGACCAGGACCAGAAGCTGGCCATGTCGCTCGGGGCTTCCCGTTTCCTCATCAAGCCAATGGAGCCCCAGGTGTTTTTTGAGATCATCAGAGATGTTATCAGCGAATATCAGCACAGAGAGCATCCGGCGACGGTAAGCTCACTGATTGAGGTAACGGAACTGGACCGGATGCACGTGGAAGTGCTGGCGCGCAAGCTTGATAAAAAAGTGAATCAGTTGGAGGAAGCCCTGGAACTACTCCGGGCCAACCAAGAACGCTTTCGCAACATCTTCGAGCAGGCCGCGGTCGGCCTGGGACCCGTGGC
>JAJZQA010000331.1 GCA_021810985.1 Deltaproteobacteria bacterium | reverse complement strand
CGCAAAATCTTTGGTTTGTCAGAACAAAATATCGTTTATAATCATTTGTGCATTGATAAAACAGTTAGTTTGATTAAGATTAACAAACCAGGTTCGCTGTCCGGGGCGCGAGAGAATAGTTGCTGCCATAGGAGTCTGTCGGACTTAGGGTAAATCTGCTGCAAATCCGTCTGGCCGGTCCGCATTTCGCGGCTTTATTGGGTAATAGAACAACTATCACCCTGAAAAATCGCCATAATCAGTCTTCGCCTAACCGGATTATTGCTTCGATTTCATGAATCTGACAGGCTCCTGACGAACCTTTTCGTTGCCGGGAGAGACACGGACCTGTTTTTAATACCCTATCGACATTCTGTCGTTAAATCTTTAACTGATCGAATGAAAATTGGCCTTACATCCATGTTGCCTAGTATCCAGTTTGCCGGTAACCGTCCGAAAGTACCGGACGCTTTGACCCTTCGCACCAACCGCGGGAAGGACGAAAGTGGATGATCAATGACTTTTTCCAGCGGCGTCAGCCGATACACAGTTTCAGTGGTAATGTGCATTCAATCCCAAAATGGAATGAACTTCTTCCGAAACCGCCCGGTTCGTGAGCACTAGTTGTCTTGTAAAACCGCTGGAGTTTGATACATTCGTTGAGGCGGTAAAATAGCGGCTGCCACGGGCGGATGTAGTAAGTTCTTGCCGGGGAACCCGGGACATTTTCACCCTCGGGGTTGGCCGAAGTTTCTTCGTGCAAACTATTTGCCGCATGATTCATGCGTGCGCAAGTTGAAAAGGAACTGAATTGAAAAAATTACGCATTCTGATAAATGAGGATAGTTCTTCCGATGCGGAACTTCTTGAGTATGAAATTCGCAAGGGCGGCTTCAATTTTATCTCAACTCGCGTGGATTCCCAGGAGCGGTTTCTTGCCGCACTGGATGAATTCGACCCAGACCTCATCATCTCTGACTTCAATCTCCCCAGTTTTAACGGAATGCAGGCGCTTGCCTTGGCCCGTGAACATTCGCCTTTTGTGCCCCTGATAATCGTAACAGGGGCCATGAACGAAGAGATCGCGGTTGAATGCATGAAAGCCGGTGCCGACGATTATGTGCTGAAGGACAACCTCAGACGGCTTGTGCCGGTGATCGGCGTTGTCATGGCAAACAGTAAGGCGCGAAAAGAGAGAGTGTTTGCCGAGGAACAATCGGCGTCCTCGGAGCGAAAGATGCGAGCCGTTTTCGAGCATGCCCATGACGCCATTTGTATCCTGCACGAAGGCTTCTTTATTGATTGTAATCCGATGGCGGAGAAGTTATTCAATGTCGCGCGGGACAATCTGCTCCATCGTTCCCTTGCGGAATTTTATCCGCTTGAACAGACCAATGGACGGCTGTCAGAGGATGTGGCCGCGGAAAGGTTCCGGAAATCTCTTGCCGGTGAACCGCAAAACTTCGAATGGCGTTTGCAAATGTTGGATGGCGCCGTGTTCGACGTGGATATCGGTTTGAGCCCGATTGAGATAGAAGGACGGCTCCATCTGATGGCGATCCTGCGTGATATAACAGAAAAAAAGCGCATCGAGCTGGAGATGCAGGAAAATGAAAAAAAATATAAGGACCTTTCCCAGGAATTCAATGCCCTTCTCGATGTAATACCTGACCCGATCCTTCTCCAGTCGCCCAATCTTGAGATTGTCTGGGCGAACAAAGCCGCCATGTCTAATTTCAGAGAAGATGCCGAAAATCTGGAGGAGCGGCACTGTTTCAAGCTGCTTCACAAGATATCGGCGCCGCATGAGGGGTGTCCGGTGCTGGAATCTTTCGCTACCGGCATGCCGGCAAAGGGTATTGTTCCCATGACCGATCGGGTCTGGGAGATCCGGGCCGTGCCGGTCAAAAATGAATTAGGCGCCATCGTGAATGTTATCGAGATCGGCCGCGATATTACTGAGATGAAAAAGCTCGAGCAACAGCTGCTCCATGCCCAGAAAATGGAAGCCGTTGGCCAGCTTTACGGAGGTATCGCACATGATTTCAATAATGTCGTTACGGCAATAATTGGCTACGGCAACCTTATCCTGATGAAACTTCCTGAAAACGACCCGGCGCGGCACTTCGTGGAGCAGATACTGGTAACCGCGGATCGCGCCGCGGAGCTGACACAAGGGCTGCTAGCCTTCAGCCGGAAGCGAGTCCTCAATATGAAACCGGTCCAGCTCAATGATATCATCAGCGGCTTCAGGACCTTCCTCGGCAGGATTATCGGTGAACAGATCGTGATCAGTACGGATCTGCGGAATGATCCGGTTTTTATCTATGCGGACAGTTCGCAAATTGAACAGGTCCTGATGAATTTGGCCACAAATGCACGTGATGCCATGCCGGACGGGGGGATCATTACCATTTCGCTTGAATCGAGCGTGCTGGATGGTGACTTTATAAAATCCCATGGCTACGGAGAACCGGGGGAATATGCCTGTATTCTGGTTTCCGATACCGGTGTTGGGATGGACGAAGAAACAGTGAAAAAGATCTTCGAGCCATTCTTCACCACGAAGGAAGCAGGGAAGGGGACCGGCCTGGGCCTCTCCATAGCCTATGGAATTGTCAAGGAGCACAACGGGTATATCCTAGCTTCCAGCAAAATTGGGAGCGGAACTACCTTCAGGATTTACCTGCCGCTGATAAAAAGTGTTGAGCAGCGGCCTGAAATACCGCACTATCGTGAACCCCAAGGTGGTCACGAGACAATCCTGATTGCCGAGGATGATTCCTCGGTACGGGAGATTACCGCGAAACTGCTTGCCGGCTATGGTTACTCGGTTATTGAGGCAGAGGATGGGGACGATGCGTTGAAGAAATTTGCTGAAGCGCAGGATGGCGTTCAGCTTCTGATTCTTGATGTTCTGATGCCCGGTAAAGGCGGACGGGAGGTGGCGGATACACTCCGCCAGCTTTCACCAGAGGTAAAAGCGTTGTTTACTAGCGGCTACCCGCTTGATCTGCTCGTGAATAAAAATATTTTGCCGGATAATGTTAATTTCTTTGTCAAGCCGATTGCGCCGAGGGAATTGTTGCGCAAAGTCAGGGAAGTTTTAGAAGGGTAAAACAGTAGCGTCGCCTCAAAACAAAAGCCGCACCGGATTCCGGTGCGGCTTTTG
>JAJZQA010000330.1 GCA_021810985.1 Deltaproteobacteria bacterium | reverse complement strand
AACTCCCTCGGGGGTCGAGACATTCGGGCCGGTTGCCGTGGACTGCTCGCCGAGGTTTTTCTCCAGTTTTGCCAGCCGGTCTTCCAGGGCCGCAAGTCGCCGGTCCATTTCATCCTTCTGGAATTTTCCGTCATCCACGCTTTTCTGGACAAGGATCTTCAGGTCGTCAGCCTTGCCCGACATCTCCTGCATGTCGACCCGAATGGTATCTTGAGACGCCTGCAGGTCGGCCGTGCTTTTCCGCATCGCGGCCATCTCATTGCGGAGACTCTGGACAGATATCTGGACTTCCTCGTTGGCCATCTGCCGTACTCCGACCATCTCTTTTTCAAGCCGAACGATTCTTCTTCGCGCATCGTTCGTACTGCTCTCGAGACTTTGCATATCTGCCCTGGTGGCGCAACCTGCCGCGGAACAGAAGAGAGCAAAGAGAATCACTCGTTGTAGAATCACCATAGCGTACCATCTCCTTCTTCCCTAACGATCATATGTATCCGCCGGCTACGGATACAAAAAAGGAGCCATGGCCGGCTCCTTTTTTGTATCGTGCCTGCTTTACTTCACGATAACGAAGTCAACTCGTCTGTTTTTTGCCCAGGCGGCTTCATTATGGCCTGGATCAAGCGGTTTTTCCTTGCCGTAACTGATGGTGTCGAGCCGCTCGGCGGGGACTCCCAGTGTTACCAGGTAGCTTTTGGCCGCCTTGGCCCGTTTTTCGCCAAGTGCCAGGTTGTACTCATCAGAACCCCTTTCATCGCAATTCCCTTCGAGGCGGACCTTGCTGGTTGCTTGCTTCAGCATCCATTGGGCATTCTTGTTCAAGGCATCACGGGCATCCTGGCGGAGGACGTAGGAGTCAAGGTCGAAATAGATGGTCTCGAAAGGCTCAGCCGCTATTGCGGTATCGCTGGAGAGGGCATCATCCTTAATGACCGGCTCCTGGGCGACCGGTGTCGGGGCCGGAGTTGTTGCAGGAGTCTCGCTGGTTACCGCCGGAGCTTGTGACAGGGCATCATCGTCCTGCACCAGCTGCTTTTTTGTACAACCCCCGGCGATGATGGTGAGACAGCTAAGCATGAGCAGCATTCCGAATAGTTTTTTCCTCATTGTTTCCTCCTTTTTTCCTGAATAAAGTAGCAAATTTTTCGAAGGTACAGCGGAATTCACAAACGCGAAACAGTATACATAATGTACGGCGGTTTTCCAAGTCTTAGGACTTCCTGCAAAGTATTACCAGCGGGGCGACCAGACGGGATGGGAATCGCTGCTTCCGCTACGCGAGACCCTGGTCTGTCCACTGCCGTCGGCACGCATGACATAGATGGCCTGCCCTCCGTCACGGGACGAACTGAAAGTAATGAATCTTCCGTCCGGGGACCAGCGGGGGTGCTCATTGCTTCCCGCACTGGTGAGCTGCAGGTCATCGTTTCCGTCCGGGGTGATGGAATGGATCTGGAACCCACCCGCCTGCTGGCGGCAATAGAGGATCCGATCGCCCTTCGGCGACCAGGACGGACTCACATTGTAGTCGCCGCTCGTGGTGAGACGGTAGGGATTTGATCCGTTGGCGTTCATGACGAAAATCTGGGGTTTCCCGAGCCGGTCGGAGAGAAACGCAATCTTGCTGCCATCGGGTGACCAGGCCGGCGATGTTTCGATAGCGCCGGTGCGGGTGAGGCGGGTCAGCTGTCTGCCGTCCTTACTGATGGCATAGATCTCGGCATTGCCGTCTTTGCTCAGGGCGAGGGCTATTCTGCTTCCGTCAGGTGCCCATCTGCCGGTGATGTTGATTCCCGGATGGGCTGAGATGCGAGCTTCGGCCGTGCTGAAAAGGTCTCTGCGGTAGAGGTTGGAATTCCCCTTTTTATAGGAGGTGTAGATGATTTCCCTGCCGTTTGGAGCGAAGTCCGGGTTGAGATTGATGGAACCATTGGCGGTGATTCGCTGTACATTGTGGCCGTCATAGTCCATGAGGTAGATTTCTTTGTTTCCGGACTTTCTGGAGACAAAGGCGATCTTACCGGTGAATGGACCCTTTTCCTTCGTCTGGAGGAGCAGAATCTCATCTGAAAAGGAGTGGGCCATTTTACGCGCGTCTTTATTTTTGCCGGAGTAGCGCTTTGCCAGAAGCTGCCGTCCGCTCGTAACATCGTACAGGCGAAACTCCAGGATGGTGCTTTCGCCGTTGAGAAGATAGGCGGATTTAATCAGGTACTCCGCCCCCGCGGCCCGCCAGGGCGCCAGGTCGAATTCGCCCGGACGCACCCCGGATTTTCCACCTGCCCGGGTAGTATCCAAAATCGTGAAGCGTCCGGTAAGTTCCATATCGAACTTGAGAGCGTCACTGGTATTCCGGGCGATCTCGTTGTTTTCACCGCCACCCTGACTTACCGGCGGCGCCACGGCAAGTGCAATTTTCCGGTCAGCGGATGCGGTTACCTCCAAGTACTCCTGATCGGCGTAGAGTGTTGCCGGGAGCAGAAACAGCGTCAGGAGAATCAGTATGGTTTTCATCACTTTTTCCCTACCCCTTCGGGCTTGAAAATAAAGCCCTGCTGGAATTCCTTTCGTCCGGGCGGCGGCGGGAAGTTTTCCTCTGCCAGGTACACCGCCCGTGACACCGAATTCTCAAAAACCTTGTCTCCGCTGGAGCGTTCAATACGGTAGCCGACAACCTTGCCGCTCCTGTTGATCGTGAGCCGCACTACGACCATGGGATTCCTGCCGCTGGACGTGATGGTTTTTTCAAAAGCGTCGCGAAGCCGCGACTGGATGTAGCTGCCGTAATCGCTGCCTGCTTCAGTGCCCGTGCCGCCCGGCATTCCTGCCCGGCCGCTGCCCGTGGCAACCTTGGCCCGAAGTTTTTCAATGGCGCTTTCCGTTTGTTGCCCTTCAACCTTTTTTTCCAAGCGGGCAAAGCGTTCCCGGAATTCCTTTTCGCTTTCGGCTCGCGGCTCGGGGGCTTTCTTGTCAGGGGGCGGCACGGGTAGTTTCTGGGGTGGGGTGACAGGAGACTGCATTTCCTGCGGAGTTTCCGGGGATGCAGGCATAGTGTCCGAGCCACGCTGCACGGGTGACCCGGCTTGAGGATTTGCCACCGGGAGGTTGACCATGTCTACATAGTAAACCGGTGCCGCGTTTGTGTGATCAGTGCG
>JAJZQA010000329.1 GCA_021810985.1 Deltaproteobacteria bacterium | reverse complement strand
GGAGGCGCAAGGTAACCCCACGAGACCGCAGTTCCAACCAATCGAGGATCCGCAGACGCGGGATCCTGACGATCTCCGTCTTCTTCTTGCGCTTCCCCTTGCCGCCCACACCAATGGTAAGGAGTTCCAGGATGCCGCGCTGCTCATCGCCAAGCAGATAGCAGTTATTCCCCTGTCGCAACACCCCTTCTTTGAGCAGCCGGCGAATTTCTTCCTCGGCGAGCAGTTCGCCATTGCAGCGGATCTCCGGTCTGAGCTCGAACCAGTCGATGCCTTCGGCAGCGGCGGTAACGGTGAAATCCCACAGCCCCAGGGCGAGGGGTTCCCTGCCGAGAAAGAGACCAAAGCCCTCATTCCGCAGATCAGCGGCCAGTTTTTCCAATCCGGGCAATAAGGTCTGGCGATCCAGTTCCACGGTGCACGGCCACTCACCGTCGACAAAGGAGTTTATGCCGTAGAGGCGATACAGCAGGCTGACCAGCCGCACCTGCGCGGAGCGATCCTCAGTGCCGAAGCGCCAGCCTTCGACGGTTGCGAAGACGAGCAGCGTTTCCTGTTCGCACCTCCGGATAAATTCAGTCACCATCCGTCTGGCCTCGGACTTTACGGACCGTTTCACGAAATCTGGGCCAGCGAGGCCAGTCCGCAGGATCCGGTCACGGGCCGTCTTGTTGCCGGCTTCCTGCAGAGCGAAACCGGTTTCAATCATGGCTGACACGCGTTTTTTCGCCCGGAGCGGCTGCGGCAGAGAGTCGCGGCAACCGGGGATAAACAGCTGAAAGGCCGGGGAAAAGAGCGAGAAAAAAATGCCGGCCAGCTCTCCTTGCGGCATCAGGCTGATGACCTCCCGGTCAAGATCGTCATCAATTTCGAGGAGATACGATGGGTCATGTCTGATCGCCTGGTCGGCAGTTTCGCCGTTAAAAATGAACCTGATCCGGTCCCCAGCCTTCTTCACCAGATCTGAGCTCACCCGAAAGCCAAGAAAATTGAAGAATTGAATGCTGGTGGCAAGAGTCGCCCCATCCAGCTCGTAACCCTGCTCGTCGGAAAATTCGTACAGCTCCTCAAGACCCTCGCAGACCGAATCCCAGAGCTGCCAAGGCGTCAGGTCGGAAATCGGACGAAGCGCCTTCTCCGCCAGATCAAAGAGACATTCGCCGGCAATAAACGCTTCGGCCGGAAGCGGTGAACCATCGGCCTGGCACTTGCTGATCCGGACAGAATCCCCATCGAGGGAAAAGGTAACCCCCGTCCGCAGCGGCGTATCGTTGCAAAAGGACAGAGGCAGCTCCCGGCCGTCACTCTGGCGCAGAACGATAGGATATCCCCCCTCCAACGCCGAAAAATCCTCGAAATAGCTTCTGCTGGGTACGAAATAGTAGTGCTTCGCCATGAAATGCCGCAGATCGAGCGGCATCCTCTCCCAAGCGTAGCGATGGAGTTGCTCATCTCCCGCCTGGATCGTGCCGGAAAGACACCCAGCCCTCATTTCCAGCACCATGCGGATCCGGCCGGTCTCCGTTCTCTGCTCTGCCGATTTCGTGGCGAGTGCCGTTTTCCGCAACGCCCGTGCCCGTTCGAAACGCTCCTGCAACAGATTGCGACCCGGCGGTTCAGCCCTTTCCGGAAACTCACCAGCCTCCTTCAGTCCAAGCAAAATTTCCACATCGCGCAGCAACCGGTCACTGAAACGGACAGAGGGCAGACTTTCCGGCGATACGATTTTCTTGAGCAGCGCCCAACAGGTCACCACATGGACACACTGACGGCCAGGCTCCTGGCCGCGGCAACTGCACTCCGTCAGCAAACTGGCCTCTTCGGCAGTAAACGTGACTCGAGGACCGGAACGAAGCGTAAGGGTCAGGACACGCCGGTCATCACTCCATTCAGCATCGGTCACGCTGCCGCTCTGACAGGCATCCAGCCCCCGGAACAGGATGTTTTTGTCGGCAAAGCCGTACAGTGCCCCGGCCGGCATATCGCGCAGGAGTTTCAATGGCGGTGGGAGCGCGGCTGAGTGTGGTGGAGCGGGCGACATAACAATCTCCAGACTGAGTCAAGAATCCCGGCAATCAGGTCAGATAGTGAAGCGCCTCATCACCGAGGATCCGCAGCACCGCCAGGGGCAAGACCTCCTCCCGCTCTCCGCCCGAGGCCTTGATCATCTTCAAGGCATAGCGGGCGATGTTGATCCCGTCACGTACCGAATAAAGCTCATCGGCCGCATGGGCGCGCTGCAGGAAATTCACCACATAGGCAAGGATGGCATCATCGGCAAAAGGCAGGTTTTCCCGGAGGATCAGCAATTCCTCGTCAGCCTCGGGAAAATCGATGTAGATCTGCGGCTGGAGACGGGAATGGATGTATTCGGGAATCTCGAAGGTGGAGGCGTCCTCGTTCATGGTCACCACGATCCTGAAGTCCCGGTGCGCGCGAATCGTCAGGCCGGTGATGATCGACTCCACATAGCGACGATCATCCAGGAGTGGTGCAAGGGAAGCCCAGGCTTTTTCGCTCATCCGGTTCCCTTCGTCAAGGATCAGCACGCCCCCCCGAAGCATGGCGGTAACCAGGGAAGAGGCGGCATACTGAATCCGGTTGTCCGGCCCGACCACCGGGGTCACGATCAGATCCTCCGGCCGGGTATCCATGGTGGCCTGAAACAGGAACACCTCACGACCGAGTTTTTTCGCCGCCGCATAGGCCAGGGTGGTCTTGCCGACACCCGGCTTGCCGATCAGGCGCGGGTTAAAAGGGATATCCCGGTCATCGATAACCATCCAGGCAGCCAGCAGCTGCTGGAGAATTTCCTCCTGCCCGATCCATTTCAGCGGCAACTCGACCGCGTGGGCCAGAGAAAGGGAAATATCGTCAATCATTACGCGTTCCATGATTCCTCCTTCAATGAGGATTCTGTTGTAGCATACCGGGTGGAAAAATTGCAATCGATGCGGTTTGACCGTATACTTGCTGCAACTTTTCCCGATACGGCCCATTCTGCTCAAGGAACAGAGCATCTGGGACTTCTCATAGTCATGACCACCCGCAGAGCGGGTGGCTTGAGGAAAGCCCCTAAAAGGGGCTAGGTATTTTCGGTAAAGTCTAGCTCTTCTTGCTTTTCAATGTGCTCTTGATCTCTTACATAAGCGCGGATCATA
>JAJZQA010000328.1 GCA_021810985.1 Deltaproteobacteria bacterium | reverse complement strand
CCGCTGTAGGAAAAATCGTCCAGGTTCAGGTCACTGACCCGAGCGGCAACTTTCGGGTGATCTCCGCCCGGATTTGCCATGCCGGAGAGGTCCCCCTTGATGTCTGCCATGAATACGGGGACTCCAAGCTCACTGAGCTGTTCGGCAAGGACCCGCAGGGTCACCGTCTTTCCGGTGCCGGTGGCGCCGGCAATCAGGCCATGACGATTTGCCATGCGGGGTGAAAGGAAAAGGTCCGCGGACCCCTTGCCGACGAATATCTCTGACGTTAGACTGGGCATGATCCCTCCGGTAGTGGGCGGATTTCAGAATTTCAATGATTCGATCTTCTCCGATTTTTGGCGGTTCGTCAACCGGCATTCCGCAACTTGATGCCGGAGTAAATGAAAAAGCCCGCGAGCGGGCTTTTGGGGAGAAGGGGAAAAATATGCTTACTGTTCAGCCAGCCAGGTTTCGATTTTCTGCACCTCTTCGCCCCAGCCCTGTTCCAGTCGTGCCGAGAGAAACGCCGCAAAGAGGCTATCAAACATCTGCAAACCGACTTCCATGACGTACATTTTCTCGAAGAAGAGCGCTTCCCGCTCGCTGACTTCGTCTACCCCGGAATCCCGTTCTTCCTGCACCTTGGGCGTCTTGTAGGAGGCAAACTGAAACATTTCGCCTTTCAGCGTCATCTTCCAGATGTGTTCGCCCTTTTCCAGGTAGATGGTTGCCTCCGTGATCATCTTGCCATTGCTCAGGGCCAAGCGGACTTCGCCGAACCGGTCCTGGGGGCCGGAGATGGTGATTTTCTGCGCGCTGTCATCACCGGCCCCGCAGAGAACCAGGCGATCGTTCACATATGCCGTGAAAGGTTCATCCGCACCGGCCGGGCCCGGCCGCATGATCCGGTATTCTCCCGACTCCTTCAAGGTCCGATAGGTAAGCCAGAGGAAAAATTCCGTTCCAAGCCAGAGGTTGCTTCGAATCAGATCGAGCACTGCTTCCGAGCCGGCCCGGTTGGCCTTCTGCAGGGGCTCGGAGAGCTCGGCCGGAATGACATTTTCGGCCCTGGCGAAAGGGTGAATGGCCACAAGGCGGAAGTTTTCGAAGGTTTTTTTGAACAGATTGTCGAACTGCTCAACGGTTTTCGCACTGACCGAGGCGATGGAGAGCGTGTTGCTCCGGGTATCCCACACCGCGTCACAGGTTGACGGGACCGGCAGCGTCCGTGCCAGCAGGGAAATGCGGACGTTCTCCTTCAATTCCTCTCTCTTCTGTTTCGGCACTCGGGTAAAGCCGGGATTGTCAAAGAGAAACTCTTCTTCGGCAACCTTCTGGTAGGCCTTCAGCAGCGCGGCCGGGATATTCCGTTTGTCCTGACGCAGGGTGAAGAATAGATAATTGTCTCGCCAGAAAGCTGACGGGACACTGAAGTCATTATTGCGGTGGTCATCCGGGCTAACCCAGCCGACGGAAAGTTCTTCAGTTCCATGGTCGATGGAGACGAAGCCGTTTTTCGTCAGTCGTTCGGAAACCCAGGCAAAGGTGTCCATATCGGGGATTTCCCCGACAACCTTGAACTGGCAGATGCTGACCGTGTTCGAGAGAATTCCCATAAAGTGCTCCTTCCTGATAGTAAAAATTCACATGGATACACCCTTTTGAAAGATTGGGCAAGTAAATTCTCGACACAAAAAAAGCCCGCGGAACGGGCTTTTTTTGCTGCTATGACGTAATGAGTTCTCAAAAAGTGGCGCGGTCGAGATTACCCTATTTCGTTAGCGGACAGTCTCCGGTCTGAGCAGGTCTGGCCGAAGGGCAGTTCTTTGCGCCAAAGTTCTTCACCTGTTCCGGGGTCAGGAGCGGCTTGATCTGATCTTGCATTTTTACCCGCAGTTCCTGCATTTTTGCCCGCCGCTGGTCCCTGGTCAGGGTGTTGTCGGCACGCAGGGCTTTTTTTGCGGTGAAATTTTCTTCAAGGATCGGTTTGATTTTGCTCTGCTGCTCGGTGGAGAGCCCCAGACAGACGGTCATTCTCTCAAGGTGTTTGGCCGGGTCCATCCGAAAGTCTTTCCCATAATGTCCCTGCTTCATGCAGGCATGTTTCCCCTTTCCATAGTGGCCGTTGGCTTTCCACATCTCGGCGACCTTGCCGTTCTGTTCCGCGGTCAGGAGCGGCTTGACCTGATCATGCATTTTTCCTCGAAGTTCCAGCATTTTGGCCCGGCGCTGCTCACGGGTCAGGTTTGTGTCGGCACGTACCGCCTGCTTTTCCTTGAAATTTGCCTCAAGAATCGGCTTGATTTTCGCTTTCTGATCTTCGGTAAGATCGAGACACTTGCCCATCATCGCCAGGTGGGAGTCGGCGTTCATCTGCTTGCCCATGGCACAGCCGCAGGCCATGTTCCCTCTGTGCGGTCCCTTGGCAAATGCTTCTTCAGCCGGGACAATCTGCGTCAGCCCTGCACAGGCAACAAGCGCGACAACAGCCGCGAATATCAGTTTAATCTTTTTCATCGTAGTATTCTCCTTTCTTTAATCATCGTAAAGTTGTGGTGTGTCGGTGTCGGTACTTGGAAAAACGAGGACGAACGACATTGGTTGACAGGAGAGTGCGTATTTCTCAGTGAAAACCCGCGGCACTGTGGTCCTTCGGTTTTTTCAGCAGGAGGAGGAAGGGTACAACTACCAGAAATGCGATTCCGATAATCCAGAATATATGGTTGTAGGCAAGCATGCCGGCCTGTCTCTGGACGCTGCCGTAGAGGACAGCTAAAGCCGCTTCCTTGGCGGTGACGGGATCGAGGCCCCTGGCGATGGCTGCCTGCTGGAGTTCCGCCAGGCGGAGCTGGGTCACCGGATTGTAAGGATTCACATGGGCCGCGAGGTTGTTCTGGTAGAACTGGGAATAACGGGAAAGCAAGGTGGCCGCGGTGGCGATGCCGACACTGCCGCCGATGTTTCGCAACAGGTTGAAAATGCCGGTGGCGTTACCCATCTCCACCTTGGAGATGGTGGAGAGAGTAACGGCCGTTAAAGGGACGAAGATCATGCCAAGTGCCACGCCGAGGATGATCCGTGGCCAGACGAACGCCCAGTAGGAGGCTTCCAGGGTAAAGCCCTGCATCAGAAACATGGAGTAGGCGCCGATGATCAGGCCGGCCAGGACGACCCAGCGGCCG
>JAJZQA010000327.1 GCA_021810985.1 Deltaproteobacteria bacterium | reverse complement strand
CTCTTCGCAAAGACGACCTTTCAAACCCAGGGCAAGAGCCAGTTTACGTGCCTGGTAAGGCCGCAGCCCGATATAGGGATCGATGGTTTCGATGAAGATTTTTTCCGGCGATTGTTCCGCCAGGGCCTCGATCTCCATGCCGCCTTCCGCGGAGGCGATCACGCAGTAGCGGGATGACTGGCGATCAAGGGTGATGGACAAGTAAAACTCACGGGCGATCTCAACCGCTTCCTCCACCAGGATGCGTCGCACAATCAGTCCGTCCGGTCCGGTCTGGGGAGTTACCAGCGTTTTGCCGAAGAGCTCTTTCGCCGCATGGAGAGCTTCTTCCTGGTTCGAGGTCAGGCGCACGCCGCCGGCCTTGCCGCGGCCGCCGGCATAGATCTGGGCCTTGACGACGCACTTGCCGCCCATCTCCCGGGCAGCCCTTTCCACCTGGTCGGCGGTCAGCGCAACCCGGCCGCGTGGTACCGGAACACCATATGACCTCAAGATATCCTTGGCCTGATATTCGTGTATATTCATGAAAGCTCCAGAGATGAATAGATGTCAAACGTTCGCCAGTATAGCGATGCGGGGGGGATAATTCAAGGAAAAGGACATCTTGCACATTTCCATCGAACAAATCGCCCACTACTCATAGTTTTGTCGCTCGTGGCAACTCTCTTTTCAAATCGGGTGGAGGAAAGAACATCCGATCCTGCCCTGCTGAACGAAGAGCTTCACCCGGGAATCAATCGGCGGAACGGGAATCGGGCTCTATATATCGAAAAACATCATCGAGAAAAATATGAGCGGTAAAATCTGCGTCAGAGATATCGAGAATGGCGCCGAATTCAGAATAGAACGGGACCAGGCAACCAGGTTCGCCCACCCAGAACTCCCGTTCAGAGGATAAAGTCCGTGGTCAGGAAGTGCGATTTCCGCTCCTTGACGATATTGGTAATGATCTCCCGGTTTTCGTCCGTTTCCCGGGCTGAAACAACGATACGGATCGAGAAGATCCTCAGGGCATCGGAGACCGACTGGGTCCCTTCCGCGGAATCCTTCCGGCCGTTGAAGGGGAAGGTATCCGGACTGCGCTGGCACTGGCTGTTGATGTTGATGCGGCAGACCTGGTTCACCAGCGAATCGACCAACTGGGCCAACTGGTCCGCATCGCGGCCGAAAATGCTCGCCTGCTGCCCGTAATTGGAATTCACCACGTAATTGACCGGTTCGGAGATATCATCATAGGGCACTACCGGGATCACCGGACCAAACTGCTCTTCCCCGTAAATCCGCATCTCCGCGGAAACTGGAAACAGCAGCGCCGGATAGAAAAAAGATTTGACCGTTGTTCCGCCACCCGGATTAACCACCCGTGCTCCGTGACTTTCCGCATCCCGAATCAGTCCGCCAAGGTACTCCGGTTTTTCCTCCTCCGGCAGAGGTGTGATAGTTACGCCAGCTTCCCAAGGCATCCCGCATTTCAGCCCGGTAATCCCTTTCACCATTTTTTCCAGAAAGGCATCGGCCACATTACGGGGAACGAAGAGGATCTTCAGGGCTGTGCAGCGCTGGCCATTATAGGTCAAGCTGCCGCGCAGGCATTCGCTCGCCGCGAGATCCAGGTCGGCATCGGGCAGGATGATGGCCGGATTCTTGGCATCCAGGCCGAGCACGCAGCGTAGGCGATGCGGCCGGGGATGGGTTCTGCGCAGGGTGTCGGCGACCCGGTTCGTGCCGATAAAAGCGAGCACATCCACTTTGCCGGACGCCAGCAGCGGCTGCACGACTGTCTCGCCCTCCCCGTAGACCGTGTTGATTACCCCCGCGGGGAAAGAATCCTTCAAAGCCTCGAGCAGCGGCTGAAAAAGCAGAATGCCGAAACGGGGCGGTTTCAGCAATAGGGTATTGCCCATCACCAGCGCCGGTATCAAGGTAGTGAAGGTCTCGTAGAGGGGAAAATTGTAGGGTCCCATGCACAGCACCACCCCCAGGGGAGCCCGACGTATCTGACCGATAATGCCCTGCTGGATGACGAATCGCGAGGAGACGCGGTCCAGTTCCTTCAAGGCGTCCAGCGTTTCGCGGATATACGTTATTGCACGGTCAAATTCCCGTTCCGCCTCGCTGAACGACTTGCCGATCTCCCACAGAAGAAGCTTGACGATCTCGTCTCGCTTGGTCAGCATGGCACGGGTAAAGCGCTGCACACACTGGATTCTTTCACCCACCGACATGGTCGGCCAGACACCCCGGCCGTTGTCGTAGGCGCGCACCGCAACCTCAAGCGCCTCACAGGACGCTTCCCGGGTAAGCAGGGGATACTGACCAACCAGACGTCGGGTAAAATCCGTACCTTTTTTAACCCAGACCGGCGACAGAACCTCCTGCAGGGGGCCGGCCCAGTCACGCAACTCCCCGTTTACCAGGTAATAGTTCTGCCGGACCGGTGCTTCAATACGATATTTTTGCGGAATTTCCTCATCATGGGGAAATAGCGATTCAATGGTGTCTTTCATGGGAAATCTCCTGACAGCCGCCTCATTCGGTTCCGGGCGAAGTGGTAATAGTAGTACAGCTGGGGCTGTCCTGTCAAAAGAACACTGTGTGGGAAATGTGGACGTAATGATAATGAAGAGGGCACCTGCAGCGCCCCTTCTCCCATAACCGGATAATTCGGAACCAAAAAGGATAACCAGAAATCTCAATGTAACAGGATGGACAGGAGAAACAGGATGAAAATCAGAAACCTTATTTGGTAATGGATCAGGCGCTATCCTGTCCATCCTGTTAATTTTGCCTTTGAGGGTTTTGAAACTATGTGATTTACGCAAATAATGTAAAAGCCTTGGCGAAGGTGGGAAGGCCGGATGAGGGGAAACGGATGACAATCGCCAACCGGGCAAAACAATTACGGAACCAGCATCTTAGCATCGAGGATCATGGCGCCGTCAGGATACAGGGCCACCGGGTTGAGGTCGATTTCCTCCAGCAGACCGGTTGCCATCAGTTCGGAAACCGTAACGAGAATATCGGCCAGGGTTTCGAGGTCGCACGGCACGGCACTGCGATAGCCGGTCAGGAGCCGGTAGCCTTTCAGCTGCGTCATAAGCTGAAAGGCAGCATCGCGAGTCAAAGGTGCCAAGGCAAAGGCCACATCCTGAAAGAGCTCGACAAATATACCGC
>JAJZQA010000326.1 GCA_021810985.1 Deltaproteobacteria bacterium | reverse complement strand
CCCATTCACCTACTCACCGGCAGTTTTTCACCCGAAGGCTCTTCTAGTCACTGCAACTAGGGGGGGGATCGGATGGCAACAAAACGAGGTTCGTCTCAATCACCAGAAGGCTCTTCTAGTCACTGCAACGCGGCTTTTTCGAAGTACGAGAGTACCGTAGTTGAGTTGTCTCAATCACCCGAAGGCTCTTCTAGTCACTGCAACTTCGGAGAGTGAGTAGCAAGCCGACCATCCATAGCACGTCTCAATCACCCGAAGGCTCTTCTAGTCACTGCAACTTACAAATATCTGTAGAAAAAGTTTTAAAACTTTAGCTGTCTCAATCACCCGAAGGCTCTTCTAGTCACTGCAACTACAGAGATATAGTTCATATTTCGGTACTGATAGTCTCAATCACCCGAAGGCTCTTCTAGTCACTGCAACTTATACGACCGCTGCGAGTGGAGCGTCCTACACGCAGTCTCAATCACCCGAAGGCTCTTCTAGTCACTGCAACTCCGGACGCGGGTGCATATTGGTACAGACAATCGAAGTCTCAATCACCCGAAGGCTCTTCTAGTCACTGCAACTGAAGCAGTTCGGCGCTCTTCTGGCCCAAAATAAGGTCTCAATCACCCGAAGGCTCTTCTAGTCACTGCAACAGGAGCGGTGGGCGCCGGTGCGCAGGCCGAGATCGAGTCTCAATCACCCGAAGGCTCTTCTAGTCACTGCAACAGGTTACACAACCCGAACTTGGCCCACCAATATGCAGGTCTCAATCACCCGAAGGCTCTTCTAGTCACTGCAAGTGATAAAATTCTCAATAAGTTAGTTAATGCGAAACAGTCTCAATCACCCGAAGGCTCTTCTAGTCACTGCAACCCTCGCCCCGAATCCCTTGCCGTGCGAGCGTCCGCAGTCCAGTTTGCGAGACCTCCGCAGATGCAGGCTTCAATTGCCGGGATATCGGGCGCCTCGTCATCATATGTCTTGCCTTTCCCCAATTTTTTCAAATACATCGCGCTTCGCGAGCGCTGACGGGGATTTTCTCACCACGTGAGCGCTCGCGCAAACGCGGCGGCGAACAGCCGACAGCACTCCCAGTGTTCGAAACTCCATTTCCAAACGCAGGCGATTATACCACAAAAGAAGCGCAGTCGAATCATCTTCATGCGAATTCGAGAGTACCACATGAAATGGCGAGAGGACGTCGCAATCACCCGAAGGCTCTTCTCATCATTTTCACAAGCCAACAACCAACTCGAAGATGCCAACCATCAGTTGTCGCAATCACCCGAAGGCTCTTCTCATCATTTTCACAGCAGGCCCAATTTCCACTCTAAATCCGATACCTTAACCACCCCAATTCGAGCACCTCATTTTTTACCCGGTCCCAACCGGCATCTTATCCCCCATTTTCGACTCATCCTTACTCCGCTCAACCAGCATTACACCATAATTACGGAGACATAAAAGAGATAGAAAATCATTCGAGCACCATCCGTCTCCGGTTGCCCACCCGGGTTAGCACATCTGCGGTGCCAAGCGCCAAACCGCCTGCCTGGCCCGACGATCGTCTCATCTCCATTACGACCGACCATTCCTGTTAACCTACGGCGCCGCGGAACAGGCCGAAAATGAGAACCTCCTGCAACCAATTCCGCGAGCCCGCCGCGCAACCCATCAACATTTAAGGCCCTGCAAGGTCCTGCGGGTCACCCGACTCGATAAGCTCACACAAGAGCCAGCCCATGGGATATTTACCCTCCGCAAGGTTTCTGGACGTGCCCCAAACCTTGCTCCTGCCGGGAGGACGCGGGCTCCTGTAGTTGTCGAGCGTAACGCTTTCAACTCCAGAGAACCTTCCCAACCTGACGAGAAAAGATTTTGCATCAGGCGTATGATTGAGCAGTTCGGCGGAGCACGGCTCAGCATCGCTTCCCTTGTAGAATCTCTTATGTTCCTCCAGCATCTTGGGGCGGTAGAATTCATTGCAGGCGGCCATAATGTCCCGTGGACCAAGTCGACTGCCCAGAAAATCCGTCGCGTAGAGCAAATCGTCGAATAAAATCTCGACGTCTAATCGGAGTGGTTCCCCTGTGAGCAGACTTCCCGTCACCTCGCAGGTCATAGCGAGCGAATTCGAAACAAGCCGGCCCCCTTTTTTGATGCAGGCGTTCACGACCTCTCTGACCACGGTACTCCCGTCGCTCATCATGGCGTCCCGGATCTTCATTCCCCTCAAAGGGTCGTTTTTCGGGTCGCGGTATCCCAGGGCCTTCGACTCGAATTCACGCTCTTCGCGCGGACCGGCAGGATTCGGCAACCCCTTCCTTTTTGCCGCCATGCTCACCAGGGCGGTCCTTATCGCTCCCTTGATGGAGCTTCCAGGCAAGAAGGGCATTCCAGAACATTTGTCCCGAATGAACGGGCTTATCAGCAGCTGGTTCTGCACGTCCTCCAGCCTCGACCTGTATTTGCCGGCGACCTCCGGACTGACCTCCGTCGAAAAATCCGAGCAGTTCTCGACCTCCGCGTTTTCAAACAGGAATTTCCTGATGCCGGTAAGGTTGCCCGCATCTATCAGCCCCTCGAACTCGGACCTTTTCCGATCTTCCAGCCCGCAAATGAACCCGCCCATTCGGATCGCATGAAGCCGACTTCCCCGAATGATATAGTTTAGAGGCTCGATGTCGGATCCGGCGCCTATGTGTATCGGCGAAAGCGTTTTACATTTGAAAAGATATCGAATCATAGGCCGTCCTTCAGGCGTATGCCGATAGGGAACGCATATGCGTAATGCCTTATGATGCCGCTGGGGTGAACATCGCGGAGAAGCGAACCGTATGTTTTCCCTCGCTGATACTGATAGTCGCGGAAAACGGAACCGGCACCGAACATGAGGAGCGGCTTCTTAAAAGGGTTGCGGCCGAGGCCGCTCTCGGCGAAGGACCCGCCAAGCTTGCCGTACTTATGGAGAATCTTGTAATAGCCATCCCTGGGATCATCCCTTTTGGGGATAAATGATGAAAGGGTCATGAATCCGTTAGCGTCCTCATTTTCCACCAGTTCGTTACCCTCCCGCACAATTGAGGTGAAATGCCCCTTGCCGGTGGACTTATCCTTGCCGTACCCATCCTCGCCTATAAATTCGAATATTCGCGCCAAATCCTCGCGAGTGAAGTAGCTTGTACGGACA
>JAJZQA010000325.1 GCA_021810985.1 Deltaproteobacteria bacterium | reverse complement strand
GGGCTGGTCGTTCCGCTAAAAATGGCAACAAAAATACCATTACCAGCAATATAATTCTGCCACATTTTTCATGAAAATTTCCGTTAATGATTGATATACATTCACATTTTGCTATACTGAAACAGCTAACAGGGGCCTGTCGGGCTTAGGAAATCGAAGCGAAAATTCGGCTGGGCGAGGACAGGTTTTGTCGATTTTGCCGGGAAACAGTTGCTCTATTACCCCAAAAAGCGACGAAATATGGACCGTCTAGACGGATTTGCAGCAGATTTATCCTCAGTCCGACAGACCCTGCCACCTTCATCCGGCTGCCAATTCAGCCAAAACAGCATAGTCTCCCAGGATGTTTTATGAGCTTTCTCAACAGCGTGAGCCCTCAATGGATAGAAGAGCAATATCTTCTCTGGAAGAAGTCTCCCCATCTCATTCCAGTCGAGTGGACCTATTTTTTCAGCGGCGTCGAGATCGGCTCGTCAGCGTCAGCACCGGATATGGCATCATCCTATCCTGAAGCAACCCGCAAAATTGCCGCGGTGCAGGCGCTCATTCACCGTCATCGGGACATCGGGCACCTGCTCGCCTGCACAGACCCCCTGACCCCTTGCGTACGCGAACATCCCCTGCTCAGCCTGCAAGCATTCGGTCTTGACAAGGCGGATCTTGACCGGATTTTCCCGGTCGATGATTTTTCACGGGAAAAAGCCTCTCTGCGTGAGATTATACGGTTATTGAGAGACACCTATTGTCGCTCGACCGGAGTAGAATTTATGCATATCCATGAACCCCGCAGGTGGAACTGGCTCGTGGCGCGCATGGAAAGCTCCCGGAACAAGACCGGTTTTTCTCGCGACGAGAAGTGTGCAATTCTCAACAAGCTGATAAAAGCGACCCTGTTCGAGACCTTCCTCCACAGAAAATTCCCCGGTCAGACCCGCTTTTCCCTCGAGGGGGGCGAAACCATCATTCCCATGCTCGATGCGGTGGTATCCCTGGCAGGTAGCCAGGGTATTAGCGATATTATTCTTGGCATGCCCCACCGCGGCAGACTTACCATCCAGGCGCTTATTTTCGGCAAGCGCTACGAAAACATTTTTGCGGAGTTCCGGGACACGGAAGACCCCGGGTTTGTCGGGGACGGTGATGTGAAATACCACCGGGGGATTTCCACTGACGTGACTTTGCCCGACGGTGCCCGGATGCATCTGACGCTGGTGCCGAATCCCAGCCACCTGGAAGCCGTTAATCCAGTCACCGTCGGGAAAAGCCGCGCCCGCCAAGACAGGTACGGAAAGAGAGGCGCAGGGAAAGTCCTTCCCGTATTGATTCATGGTGATGCCGCATTCGCCGGACAGGGAGTTGTCGCCGAAACCCTCAACATGTCACAGTTGAATGGCTACTCGACCGGCGGTACGCTGCACCTGGTGCTCAACAATCAGATCGGGTTTACAACTTTACCGGCGGACGCAAGGTCTACCTGCTATGCGACCGACGTAGCCAAAATGCTATCAGCCCCGATCTTTCACATTCATTGCGAAGATCCCGAGGCCGCCGTTCATGCCACACAGCTCGCCCTGGATTTCCGCCGGGAATTTGCCACTGACGTAGTGCTGGAACTGATCTGTTACCGCCGGCACGGTCACAATGAGGGAGATGAACCGTATTTCACGCAACCGCTCATGTACGAAAAGATCAAAACCCGGCCGCCTGTTCATGAATTCTATGCTGAGCGACTGCAGCAGGAAGGCTTCAGCCGCACTGAAATCAAGGAGTTGAGCGAAGCCGTCAGCCAAGAACTCGAAACAGCGTTCAACAGCAATGTAACCGTTGCCGAAGCTGCCTTTCTCGGCCGCTGGAGCATGATCCAACAGGGCTCTTCAGCCGCAAAGATTGAAACTGGCGTACCAGCTTCCCGTCTCCGGTCTCTGACGGAGAAAATGACCGCGTTCCCTCCCGGCTTTACTCCCCACCCCAAGATCGTCGCCTTCTATGCACGGCGGCAGGCTGCCGTGGCACATGACGAAGGAATCGATTGGGCAAACGCCGAGGCCCTGGCGTTCGCAACCCTTCTCAACGAAGGCACCTCTGTCCGGCTGAGCGGTGAAGACAGCCGGCGCGGTACTTTCAGCCAGCGGCACTGCGTGCTCTTTGACACTCACAGCGGAACCGCCTTTACCCCCCTCTCCGGACTGGCCACAAACCCGGCGGCTTTTCGTCCTTACGACAGCCTGCTCTCCGAAGCGGCGGTTCTAGGATTCGAGTACGGCTATTCCCTGGAATCACCGGAAAACCTGACTGTCTGGGAAGCACAGTATGGAGATTTCGCCAATGGCGCCCAGGTCATCATCGACCAATTCCTCAGCAGCGGCGAGAGTAAATGGGGCAGAGCCAGCGGTCTCGTTCTCTTGCTGCCCCATGGTTACGAAGGCCAGGGGCCGGATCACTCCAGTGCGCGTCTCGAAAGATTTCTGCAGCTCTGCGCGGAGGGCAATCTGCAAGTCACCTTCCCCTCGACACCCGCGCAGTATTTTCATCTGCTGCGACGCCAGGCACGGCAAGCATTCCGCAAGCCATTGGTGGTCATGACACCGAAAAGCCTGCTGCGGAACCCCGACTGTATTTCACATCTCGACGAATTCGCCAGTGGCTGGTTCCGCGAAATCCTCCCTTCTGCCGCTGACCCGGAAAAAGTCACGGCGGTACTGGTCTGCTCTGGTAAACTGTATTACGAACTCGCCCGTAAATGTCAGCAGGAAAACCGGGATGATCAGGCGATTATCCGCATCGAGCAACTCTACCCGCTCCGTGACGACCTGCTCCGCGAAGAACTCGGCCGCTTTCGCCATGCCCGGCAGTACACCTGGGTTCAGGAAGAGCCGCAAAATATGGGGGCTTGGGCCCATATCCAGCCGCACCTTGCCCGGATACTCGGCAGCGAACCGAGATATGCTGGCAGAGCGGCCGCCGCCTCCCCGGCAACCGGCTCAGTCCGCCAGCACAAGCAGGAGCAGGAAAGGATTCTGGAAGAAGCTTTCACCGGATAGGCCGGCATAGTAATACAGCGCAGGGATTTCCCTGCAAGACTGATATTTTTTTGGAGATCTGCATGGAAATACGCGTACCCGAAGTGGGCGAATCGATTGTGGAAGCATTGGTCGCAAAATGGCATCGAAAAAATGGCGATCCGGTCCGGAAAGAAGATC
>JAJZQA010000324.1 GCA_021810985.1 Deltaproteobacteria bacterium | reverse complement strand
CCCCATGACCGGCCTCAACGAAATCAATCTGCCGCCGGTCCAGCCCGGATCATCCATCATGCCGGGCAAGGTAAATCCTGTTATCCTTGAAATGCTAAACATGGTATCATTTCAGGTGATGGGTGCAGACACGGTCATAACCCTGGCGGCACAGGCAGGACAGATGGAATTGAACGTGATGATGCCGGTCATTATCCACAACATCCTGTCGTCCATCGAAATTTTGAAAAACGCGATCCGTAAACTGAGCGAATCCTGCATCGACGGCATAACGGCCAACATCGCCCAGTGCTCACGATATCTGGAGAGTTCCGTCGGTATGGCCACCATCCTCGCACCCCGAATCGGCTATGCGGCAGCCGCGGAGATCGTCAAGGAATCACTCAGAACCGGACGAAGCACAAAAGAAATCATCATCTCGCGCGA
This sequence comes from Deltaproteobacteria bacterium, assembly GCA_021810985.1. GTDB lineage: Bacteria > Desulfobacterota > Desulfuromonadia > Geobacterales > Geobacteraceae > RPRC01. The sequence goes on along the minus strand of JAJZQA010000324.1, from coordinate 2,798 downwards.
ACTTCTCTCGCCGGAAGCCCTCGCGGAAATAATCGATCCCTATCCCCTGACCACACCGGGGATATCCGGAAAGAGAAGCACAAAACAAAAGGAGGAAGTACAATGATTGAAGAAGTAAAGAAAGTACTGGAGACACTTCGTCCCGCCCTTCAGGCAGACGGCGGCGACGTTGAATTTGTCGAACTTACCGAAGATGGCATTGTCAAAGTGAAACTGGTTGGCGCATGCGGCCACTGCCCCATGTCGACCGTAACACTGAAAAACGGCATCGAGAAGACTTTGATGGCAAAAGTACCGGGCGTCAAGGAAGTTGTCCGGGTCTGATATTCATTAACGCTGAGGCGCGGGTGCTGCCCGCGCCTCTTTTTATTATCCGGGTATGCCCATGATGCATTCTTCCTATCGACCCAAAAGAAGCTCAGGCATTTTCCGTACGCCCCGCTTTCTGCGACGTTTCAGGAGAAACACCCAGGCAATCGCCTTCTCCGGGAACAAGGTGGAACTTTTCCGCAATGGGGGAGATTTTTTCCCCGCCATGTTCCGCGAGTTCGACCTGGCAACCCGCCACATCTGCATCGAATTCTATATCCTGCGCAGTGACCGAATCGGACACCTCTTCGCTGAAACGCTGATCAACGCGGTACAGCGCGGCGTTACCGTCCACCTCATGTACGATTATCTCGGCAGTATCGAAACCCCCGGATCCTATTTCCGGCGCTTGGAGGAAGCCGGCGTAATTTGCTTTCCCTTTAACCGGCCATCATTCAAACGGGGCCTTGCCTGGTTCGACAGGCGCAACCACCGCAAGTTCGCCGTCATCGACGGGACCAGGGCTTTCCTCGGCGGAATGAATATCGGTGATGAATATGCCGGTTTTGGTGATAGCGTCTTACATTGGCGGGATGTGGGGATTCGTCTGGAGGGTGCCGCGGTCGCGCAAATCCAGAAACATTTTATCGACCTCTGGACAAGTGAGACAGGAAGCCACCCGGCGAAAATTTCCCCGCCGTTACTCTTGGCCCCGCCAGGAAATGCCGAGGTTATGGTTGTCAGCGGCGGCCCTCATCACAATGCATCGTTCATCAGAAGCTCATTCAGGATGGCAATCGCCGGTGCGGCAAAAAGCGTCAGAATCGTCACCCCCTATTTCGTGCCGGGACCCCGCATCGTTCGCTCACTGCTCCGCGCGGCTAAAAGAGGGGTGAGGATACAACTCCTTCTGCCAGCTATCACGGATGTCCCCTTGGCCAAAATTGCCAGCAGAGCCTACCTTTCCCCTCTACTGAAGGCAGGCGTCGAAATTTATGAGCGGCAAGGGACAATTCTCCATGCCAAAGTAATGTTGATCGACAGCTGCTGGGCGACCGTCGGCTCGGCAAATTTTGATCTACGAAGCTTTCACCGCAACTACGAAGTCAACGTGATCATCGACAGCCCGGAATTCGGCCGGCAGATTGAGGAAATGTTCACGGAAGACCTTTCACAATCACGGCGGATCAGCCTCCAGGAACACGAGAAGCGGCCTTGGATTGAAAAAGTTCTCGAACGGTTGTGCGACCCGATCCGCCGATTCCTGTAGGGGCGCCCCTACAAAACGCAAAAAGCCCCCCTGCCATTTTCAGGCAGAAGGGCTTCTTTTCCGCGACGCCCGCAACCGGTATCGGTGGCGGGCTACATATGGCACCCCTCTTTACAATGGGATACCGGACGAATTCTAAAATGAGCAGTCCACATACGTCAGCCCTCCTTTCTCAGGATATTTCGGGTATTTCGTATTCTTGTTCTTAATAGTAATACTCACTCCAGCAAAAGTCAACCATACCCATATCTTATTATATGCATTTTTTTATTATTCGTAGAAGCCTGCCCTCCCTGACTCCAAGGGCGTGTTCAGGGCAAAGTTCGCGACAACAGAAGCAACGGATGCAGCGTGGGTAGTCGATTTCAAGTGAGCCGTTACGGATCTCCATCGCACCTGGGGGGCAGGCATCCCGACAGATGCCGCAAAGTTTGCATTTTTCAGGGAGAGGAAATGGGTACGCCGTAAAATAGTGGCGGATATGCCTGGACAGAAAACGGGGCAAGCCGAACTGGACGTCGGAAAGCGGCGGCAACTTGAAGTCCGGAATATGGACTTCGTCCAGGGAGTACCCACTGACTTCAATCGAAGAGCGCTCCACCCCGGGAAGTGCCAGTTTTGCTGCAACCCGCTCCAGATAGAGAAGTTTTTTCGGAATACCGAGAATTTCCGCCGCAACCACGTCAACCGAAAGAGCATTTTTCCCGGCGATCAACAGGCCGACCTGGCGAGGCTCACCACCACTGGGACCATCCCCTTCCATGGCCGTAATTGCATCGACGATGTTCAAATCAGGCACCCTGATCTGATACATTTCCAGCAGCATCCGTGCGAAAAGATCACGGTCCTCGCCCGCCCGCAAATGCCAGGCAATCTTTCCTGCCCCGACTACCGCGCCAAAAAGATTTTTCACCGAACAGGTCATGGTCATCATGCCGTGGGTCTTGAGCTTCGGCAGGTTGATCAGCCGATCCGCCTCAAGGTAGGGCTTGGCCAGCTCAAATCTTTTAAAGAGCCCTGATCCGGCAACCTGCACCGGCTCGGTAAAGTCAACCAGCTCCGTTCCCGTTTCAGCAAGTACCTGCAAGATGCCGCATTTCTCCGCCACACGCTGAAGTTTTCCGATCCCGGGGCTGTCACCCACGAAAGGAATGGCGCCAGCCTCGCGTACCAGTTCGATAACAGCCCGCACCACCTCCGGATGCGTCGTTACGGCGTC
>JAJZQA010000323.1 GCA_021810985.1 Deltaproteobacteria bacterium | reverse complement strand
TCCGATCTAGACCATGCGCATCCCCGATTGGGACCCCGAATTCGATATGTCATCCGTCGACGAATTGTACCAGCAGATGCGCGATGGAAAGCCAGCGCGGCTAGAGACGGTGCACCGGGTCGCGTTGGGAAAACTTGTTCCGGTAGAGGTGACATCCAGCTTACTAGTGCACGATGGCCGGGAATACACTTGCGGATACTTCTACGATATAACTGAGCGGAAAGCCATGGAAGAGGCGCTCCGTGAGAGCGAGTCCAGGTACCGCGGCCTTTTTCTGGAATTCCAGGCTCTCCTGAACGGGATCCCGGACGGATTGACCCTCCTGTCGCCCAACCTGGAGGTCCTTTGGGCCAATCCGGCAGCGGCCCGGGCCACGGGTCACGAACCGCAGGATTTGATCGGGAGTTACTGCTACCAGGTGCGGCATCAGCTCGATAAGCCCTGCAGCAACTGTATCGTCCTGGAGACGCTTCGGACCGGAGAACTGAACGAAACACTCCAAGCCTCACACACCGGTCGCAGCATCGAATTGCGGTCGGTGCCGGTCAGGGATGAAGGGGGAAAAATCGTCAAGGTCATCGAGATCGGCCGGGACGTCACTGACCAGATCGCGGCCGAGGCGGAACGAAACGAGTTGGAGAGGAAACTGCTGCACGCCCACAAGCTGGAGAGCCTCGGCATCCTGGCCGGCGGAATCGCCCATGATTTCAACAATATCCTTACTGGCATCCTGGGAAATCTTTCCATTCTCAGGATGCAGCTTCCCGAAGGACACAAGGGACAGGAACGGATCGACCGGTGCGAAAAAGCCGTATCGCAGGCTACCGGACTAACCTGCCAGTTGCTGACATTTTCCAAAGGGGGCGACCCGGTTAAGAAGACGATCGAGCTTCGCCATCTTATAGAACACTCCGTTTCCTTCGCCCTTACCGGATCAAATGTCGCTTCGAAAGTCAACATCCCCGATGATCTCTGGCCGGTAGATGCAGACGAGGGACAGTTGGAGCAGGTTCTCAACAATCTTCTCATCAATGCCGTACAAGCCATGCCCCGTGGCGGAGTGGTCCGTGTTGCTGCCGCGAACCTGGTTCCGGAACAGCTTGAGTCTGGTGCATCTCAGCTAAAGCAGTATGTAGCTATAGTGGTCAGCGATGATGGGGAAGGCATAGCACCCGAGAATCTGGCGAAAATATTCGATCCATACTTTTCGACCAAGGAAACCGGCAGCGGACTTGGCCTTACTTCGGCATATTCCATTGTCCGCAAGCATGGCGGCGATATTTCCGTCACCTCCGAACCGGGAAAGGGAATCACGTTCGAAATAATAATTCCCGCCAGCCGCCACGCGATCGGAACGGATAACAACCGGGTTCATCGGGTCGTTACGATAGGTAAAGGACTCGTCCTGGTAATGGACGATGAAGAATATATCCGCGACATGGTATGCGAGATGCTGTCCATGATGGGATACGAAGCCGAGAGTTTCAGTAGTGGTGAAGAGCTGGTGCAAAGGTATCGGGACATGACTCGGGAGGGCAATGCTCCAAGCGCGGTAATCCTCGATCTCACCATACCAGGCGGGATGGGAGGACTTGATACGGCAAAGGCCGTCCTTGAAGTCGACCCCACGGCCCGGCTCATCGTCGCCAGTGGCTACTCAAACAATCCGGCAATGGCCAACTACCGGCAGCACGGATTCGTGGCCGCCCTTGCCAAGCCGTACCGTCTGGAGGATATTAGCAGTGAACTTGAAAAGGTGTTGAACGGAAGCGATGCTCCCTAACCCAGATACAAAAAAGGCCCGAGTGACACTCAATGTGATACTCGGGGCATTTTTAATTGGGTGGCGTCCACACAACTGATATGTTATCTATATGATAATAAACCATTATTACTGCTCACTTTTTAGCACATACCCCCAAAAATACCCCTAAACAACTTACCCGAACCCATTTTTCACTAAAATCTATACAGCTGTTACCGTTGTGTCTATCCTGACATGCAGGGCTTTTTTGATTGTGGCAAAAATTATAGAAAGATTCTCCATCGTAGGATTACCTGATACGGAAAGCATCCGGTGGAGGCTTTTACTCGGTTTGTGAACTTCTTCAGCCAGTTGCTCAAAACCGACCGTTGCATTTATAAGGTCGCGCAAGATCAGTTTGGCTGTTGCTGAGTCGCCATCCAACATGAGGTCAATTGCCTCATGGAGCAATGCCTTGGCAAAATCCGGGTCACAATCAACCCGCTTCTTTACTGTTTCTTTAAAATCTCTTGTGAGAGCCATAACTATCCCCTACCCCTTTGAAAAACTACTTCTTTTTCCTTTGCGATTTTCTTGCGATGTATTCTTTCCACATGGCTACCGCCCGCTCAACATCTTTTTGCTGACCCTTCTTGGTTCCACCACCGAGGAGTATGATGAGCCGTTCGCCATCTTTCCCGATGTAAACCCGGTAGCCAGGTCCCCAATCAAGACGGTATTCGCCTATTCCCCGGAACCACTTGACGTTGGAAAGATTGCCCTGTTCCAATTTGAGCTTTACGGTCGTAATCTTTGCCGCCGCTATGGTATCCAACCCCATAAACCAGTCCTCATACGGGCTTGCACCATCTTCGCGGAGATATTCTTCAACCTTATAACTCATGCTGAAATAGTAACCTATACGTTACCATAAATCAATAAGTATCTTTGCCAGATATTGGGATCATTTTCTCTCACTATCTCTCGTCCGGAGTTTTCCAAGATCCAAACCAATGCAGGGCATCTGTTCCACCAACCATTTCGCGGGCCAGTTTGATACGCTGCAAAATCAAATCTCGTTCCTCATCACCCAGTTCAGCCGCCCGCAATTCAGCATCAGCAAAGAATTCTTCGATTCTTTTTGCCTCAGCCCAAGCAGTAATGATGCTCGACAACTCATCTCTACTGTCCTTTTTCGCCTTAATGCGTCGCCGTACAGCTTCTTCCTTGGCCAACTTCGCTTTCTCTGCCTCCCATTTAAGACGCTCTATCTCGCGTTGTTTTTCACGCTCTATTCTCTCGATTTCAGCCTTACGCTCTACCTCTTCAACCTGTTTGGCAATTGTGGCTGCTTCAACTTCGAGTTCTTTGACTATGCTGCGGAGCTTTTCCGGCAATTGACTTGCCTTGGATTCTTTCCATTGTCGACTCCAATTTGTTCCCGAATATGGGGAATATGCCTGTATGCACAATCTCCCACTTGGCATGTC
>JAJZQA010000322.1 GCA_021810985.1 Deltaproteobacteria bacterium | reverse complement strand
AACTTTGGTGGGGCATAACTCTACACAAATGTGACACCCCTTGCAATACTTCTCGATGATCTCAATTTTTGGCAATTTTTTCTCCATCGGTTAAAACTCCTTTTTCCCGTAATAAAAGGTGTGAAATCTGCTCTCATAACATGGCAAAAGAAGGGCGGAGAGCTCCGCCCTTCTTTTGCCGTTATACCTTGGTCTTATATATGACCGATAAATCTATTTCATGCTTCCAACCAGCTCTTTAACTGCCGCAACGGATTTGTCCATCATTGCCTGCTCTTCAGCGTCAAGCTTGAACTGGATGATGTTTTCGACACCCTTCTCGCCCAGAACAGCCGGTACGCCCACATAGAAGCCGTTGACGCCGAACTCGCCCTGCAGGTAGCAACAGGTCGGCAGAACGCGCTTCTGATCCTTGAGGATCGATTCAGCCATGGCGATTGCGGAAGAAGCCGGGGAGTAGAAAGCGGAACCGGTTTTCAGCAGAGCAACAACCTCTCCGCCGGCGCCACGGGTGCGCTTAACCATGGCGTCCATGACTTCCTTGGCTTTAGCGGCATCCTTGTATTTCTGCTCCAGCAGTTCCATGACCGGAATACCGTTAACGCTGGCATAACGAACCAGCGGAACCATATCATCACCGTGACCGCCAAGAGTCATTGCGGTAACATCCTTGACCGATACGCCCAGTTCCCAGGCGATGAAGGAAGCAAAGCGTGCGGAATCCAGTACACCAGCCTGACCGATAACGCGATTGTAGGGGAAGCCGGTAATTTTCTGGCAGAGAGTAACCATCGCGTCCAGAGGATTGGAGATAACAATGACGATTGAATCAGGAGCGTAAGTTTTGATGCCTTCAGCAACCGAAGTCATGATCTTGGAGTTAACCTCGATCAGATCATCGCGGCTCATGCCCGGTTTGCGTGGCAGACCGGCGGTGACGATAACAACATCGGAACCCTTGATGTCTTCGTAGCTGTTGGTACCTTTCAGATTTACATCGTAGCGGTCAACCGGACCAACTTCTGCGATGTCCAGCATCTTGCCTTGTGGCAGGCCCTCGACGATGTCGAAAAGAACAACATCACCAAGCTCACGCAGTGCGCAAAGCTGAGCCAAAACGCCACCGATCTGTCCGCCACCGATTAGGGAAATCTTTTTACGTGCCATACTGTTTTCTCCTTTTGTGGGTTGATATAACAAATAGTGCAGTTACAACAGAATGTCGCGCCTGCAATCTGTCTTAAAAAGTTTACTTCATGTTCTCGATCAGGGCATCCGCAAATCCGGAGCAGGAAAGCAGTATCGCGCCCTGCATCATGCGCTCAAAATCATAGGTTACCCGCTTTTGCCCGATGGTTCTGTCTATCGACCTGACGATCATGTCGGCCGCTTCCTGCCAGCCCATATATTCAAGCATCATGACACCGGACAAAATCACAGAACCGGGGTTTACTTTATCAAGATTGGCATACTTGGGAGCCGTGCCGTGGGTTGCCTCAAAGATGGCGTGCCCGCTAACATAGTTTATATTCGCTCCGGGAGCAATACCTATTCCGCCAACCTGAGCTGCCAGAGCATCGGAGAGAAAATCCCCTTCCAGATTCATGCAGGCCAGAACATCGAACTCCTTGGCTCTTGTCAGAACCTGCTGGAGCGTAATATCGGCAATGGTATCCCTGATCAGCAGAAGTTTTTTCCATTGACCGCGTCCATGGGTCGGCATCAGCTTGAGCGCTTCTTCAACTTCAGCGCAAATATCCGCCTGCTGCTGGGGAGTCATCATGTCAAAACCCGGATCTATCTTTCGGGCGTTCGCCTCAACAGTGAGATCGTTATTACGATCTTTATTATCAATGATCCAGCTTTCACGCTCGCAAACCACCTGCTCACGAAACTCACTGCGTGCCAGATCGTAACTCCAATCCTTGAAGGCGCCTTCGGTGAATTTCATGATATTGCCCTTATGGACAAGAGTTACTGACTTGCGTTTGTGCCTGAGAGCATACTCTATCGCTGCACGCACAAGGCGTTCGGAACCTTCTTTAGAAATCGGCTTGATACCGATGGAAGAGGTTTCGGGGAAACGGATCTTGTCGACGCCCAGTTCTTTGATCAGAAAGCTGATGACACGGTTACATTCGTCAGTACCCTGCATCCATTCGATGCCGGCGTAGATATCTTCGCAATTCTCACGAAAGATAACCATATCCACATCTTCCGGCTTTTTAACCGGCGATGGCACACCCTGGAACCAGCGAACCGGACGAAGACAGACATACAGGTCAAGCAGGTGTCGTAAAGCAACATTCAAAGAGCGGATTCCACCACCTATGGGAGTAGTCAGGGGGCCTTTGATACCTACCCGAAATTCCTTGAAGGCCTTGACAGTTTCATCAGGCAACCATGCCTGGTCGCCCATGGTGTCACGGAACATGTTGAAAGGTTTTTCGCCGGCATAAACCTCCATCCAGGAGATCTTCCGCGTTCCGCCATAGCACTTTTCAATGGCGGCATTAAAAACACGCACTGAAGCTTTCCAGATATCTTTGCCGGTTCCATCGCCTTCTATGTAAGGAATAACAGGGTTGTTCGGCACGTTCAGTCTGCCGTTGCCGCCCATGGTGATTTTCTCACCCTCTGGGACTGTCAGATAACTGTACCCCATCATTTTCCCTTCCATAGAATTCAGCTTGAAAAAGCTGTACAGCAGAATCTAGAGAAGGGAGAGAAGCACGAAGGCTTCTCTCACTTTAATTACATCAGATAATTGAATCAATGATGGCATTCAGAGTTGCACTGGGGCGCATCGCTTTTTCAGTTTTAACCGGATCCGGCTGATAGTAGCCGCCGATATCCTGTGGTTTGCCCTGGGCACCGATCAGTTCCTCATTGATCTTGGCTTCGTTATCCTGAAGCTGCTTGGCTACCTTGGCGAAGCGTTCTGCCAGTTCCTTGTCCTTGGTCTGCGCTGCCAGCGCCTCGGCCCAGTACATGGCCAGGTAGAAGTGGCTGCCACGGTTATCGATCTGACCGACTTTACGAGCCGGGTTCTTGTTCTGATCAAGGAATTTGGTATTGGCCTGATCAAGGGTGTCAGCCAGAAGTTGGGCCTTTTCGTTTTTAAAGGTCGCTGCCAGATGCTCCAGAGACACCGCCAGGGCCAGAAACTCACCAAGAGAATCCCAGCGCAGGTAGCCTTCCTGGACAAATTGCTGTACATGCGTTGTAGCCGAGCCGCCCG
>JAJZQA010000321.1 GCA_021810985.1 Deltaproteobacteria bacterium | reverse complement strand
ACCCGGGACAGGTTGATCAGGTGCTCATCAACCTGGTGGCCAATGCCAAGGATGCGATGCCGTCCGGAGGGAGCCTTGTCATCGAAACCGGCAAGGAACTGCTTCCCGCGGAGCTTCTCAAGGCGGCCGGAGCCATGCCGGAGGTTCCCTATGCCGTGCTTACCGTGAGGGATAGCGGGACCGGAATTGACAGTGTGGCGAAGGAAAAGCTCTTCGAGCCGTTCTATACCACGAAGGAGGTCGGAAAGGGGACCGGGCTCGGCCTTTCCATCGTCTACGGAATTGTGAAACAGCACAACGGTTTTATCACCGTTGACAGTGAACTGGGGAAAGGAACTGCTTTCAAGGTCTTCTTTCCGTTGGTAAGGGCCTCTGCCGGAACAGAGGAAGTCTACAAACCGCGGACCAGTGACTTGCATGGCAGGGAGACAATCCTCGTGGTTGAGGACAATACCGCGGTGAGGGCACTCAATAAGGCCATCCTGGAGACATTCGGCTACCGGGTAATTGAAGCTCTGGATGGCAGCGATGCCTTGACGCAGTTCCGGGCCCATCAGGATGAGATTCAGCTGGTGGTGATGGATGTTGTGATGCCGAAGATGAATGGCCGGCAGGCCTATGAAGAGATCTGTGCGATACGGCCCGAAGTGAAAGTTATTTTCATGAGCGGGTATGCTGCCGACATCATTATGGAAAAAGGCGTTGTTATGGATGATGTGTCCTTCGTTACCAAACCTGTCAAGCCGCTCGATTTCCTGGAAAAAGTGCGTACCGTTCTTGATCAGTAGTCCGGCAGTCAGCAGGTGGGCAGATTGATTTTCCGGCCCGGCCAATGGACGTTTTTGCTTCAGACTGGTATTCTTAAACACGCGTGCTTTATTTCCAGATTTTTTTGCACATGTCTCAATGTCGAGGTTCCGGAATGATATGTCACCGCTGCGGAAAGATTTTTCCGGAAGGGTATCAATTCTGTCCCGGCTGCGGCCTTGAATTGCCCGGGTCAGCGACGCCGGTTGATCAAGCCCGGCCGATTTCACCTCCTACCTTGCCGGCCGGTCCGTCTTCTGCTGACCTCTACGCCGGCTTCTGGCGACGGGTTGCGGCATTTCTGGTCGACAGGCTGCTTCTGGGCTTTGTCAATGTGTTCCTCTGTCTCTTCTACATTTTACTGTCAGGAATTGATTGGAATGGGGAAGAGCTGCGGACAGTTTCTCTGACAAGCGCCGTTTTCGGTTTTTTGCTGAGATGGCTCTATTGTACCTTGCTCGAGAGTTCTGCCTCGCAGGCGACATTCGGGAAAGCCCTCATCGGCATCAAGGTCAGCGACGAGCAGGGTCACAGGATCTCTCTTCTCCGGGCAAATGCGCGCTACTGGGCGAAGATCCTCTCGACTTTTACGCTTGGTTTCGGCTATCTCATGGCCGGTTTTACCCGGAGGAAACAGGCGCTGCATGATTTTGTCGCCGGCACCCTGGTGGTGCGCGGGTAAGTTTTACCGGCAGCGGGTTTCCGCTGTAGCAAGGTGGCCACTGTCAGAGCGGGGCAGGAGGTGCGATGATGGACAGAAGACGATTTCTCATGTTGCTCGGATTTTCTCCACTGATTTCCAAGCTCCTCCTCCAAGAAGCATTTGCGGCGGAAAAGTCTTTGGTTGCGATTGCCGATGACCGCGATTATGCCCAGGCAACGGTCAGGGCCATTAACGCCCTTGGCGGAATGCGGCGTTTCGTCAGGCCGGGCAACGTGGTTGTCGTCAAGCCGAATATCGGCTGGGACCGCACTCCGGAGCAGGCGGCAAATACCCATCCGCTGGTGGTGCGCGCGGTGGTCTCGGAAGCCCTGCGGGCCGGAGCCAGGAAGGTCAAGGTGTTTGACCGCTCCTGCAACGATCCCCGGCGCTGCTATGTCACCAGTGGCATCGCTGCCGCGCTGCGGGGGATGAAGAATGTCGAGCTGAAACAGATAGAAAATGAGCGCTTCCGGCCGGTGCGACTCAACGGCCGGAAGCTGCGCGACTGGGAATTGTACGACGAAGCGCTGTCGGCCGATGTGTTCATCAATGTTCCGGTGGCAAAACATCATGGCCTTACCGGGTTGACCCTCGGTTTGAAGAATGTCATGGGCATCATGGGCGGGAACCGTGGCAGTATTCACCGGCACATCGATTCGGCCCTGGCGGATATCAACGCCGTGGTAAAGAGCCGCTTGACGGTGATCGATGCCACCCGGATCCTGACCGCCAACGGTCCGCAGGGTGGCGATCCTCGCGACGTCAAGGTGCTCAACAAGGTGCTCGCTTCCAGCGATATCGTGGCGGTCGATGCCGTTGCGACGACCCTTTTCGGCCTCCGGCCCGAAGCGATTTCAACGACCGTGGCTGCCTACCGGCGGGGTCTGGGCGAGATGAACCTGTCCGGAATTCGCATCCTCAGGGTTTGACGGAATGAAACGGAGCAAAGTTCCCTCAGCGCGCATTTCTCAATTGCTGTTTCTGCTGCTGTTCCTGGTCCTGTTCGTGCAGACGGAGTATCGAGGCAGCGAGCGGATTTCCCTTGCGGTGAACAGCTTCTTCCGTGCCGATCCCCTGGTCGGGCTCAGTTATTTCCTGGCCGAAAAATCCTACCTCGTTCTGCTCCTCCCGGCCCTGCTCATGGCTGTGGCTACGCTCTTATTGGGCCGCTTTTTCTGCGGCTGGATCTGTCCGCTCGGCACGATACTGGATCTGGTGACCGGAAAAATCAGGAAGACCGCTCCGCTGAAATTCCTCCAGGGCAGGGTCAAATACTGGCTGCTCTTTCCGCTGCTCTCCGCCGCTCTCTTCAACATCAATCTTGCCGGACTCCTCGATCCGATTGCCATCCTGGTCCGGGCGCTGACCTTTTCCGTCTATCCGCTGTTCGGCGATACGGTGCGCCAAGGGTGGGTCGGTCTTTACCGGGTTCTCGGGGACGGGCGGGACGTGCTTGCTCCCGGCTACGGCTTCCTGCGTGATCACCTGCTGCCGTTTCGGGAAACCTTTTATCCTCTGGCCTTTTTGTCCTTCGCTCTGTTTCTCGGCATTGTCTTTCTCGAAAGATATGAAACGCGCCTCTGGTGCCGGCGCCTCTGCCCTTTGGGGACGCTGCTCGGACTCCTGGCCCGCTTTTCACTCTTTTCACGTACCCCGGCGACGCTCTGCCCGGACTGCGGCGAGTGCCGTAACAACTGCCCGGCCGGCTTTGATCGGGAACTTCTGCAGCCCGGGATGCGC
>JAJZQA010000320.1 GCA_021810985.1 Deltaproteobacteria bacterium | reverse complement strand
GTGTCAGAAAAAGTTATCCCAAAACCTGACAGTTCAGAATAGTCCACGTACTATCTGGTACAATATATCGTACTATTGCACAAGAAACTTTTTTCGCTGCTGGCCAGTGATTTTTCCAGGCAGACCGGAAACTTTCCCGCTGTCCCGGAATGCCTATTCTATCCGATCAGCAATCAGGATTTACCAATTACGGTTTCACCCAAATAAGGAGACACGTTTTTTATGGAAGTCAAAACAATTACCTCGCATCGCCTGGTCAAGAACGAAGACCTGAACCATCACGGGACACTCTATGCGGGCAGGAGTGCGGAATGGTTTGTGGAGGCGGGATTCATCGCCGCGGCAGCGCTTACACGACCGGAAAACATCGTCTGCCTGAAAGTTCACGGCATGACCTTCATCCGTCCGGTACAGCCGGGGGAGGTCATCGCCTTCGAGAGCAGGATAATCCTGGCCGGTCGCTCTACGCTGCACGCCCATGTGTGCCTACTCTCAAAAGATGAATTCGTACTGGATGGATTTATCACGTTCGTCCATGTGGACCATGAAGGCCGGTCCCAACCTCACGGGATCACAGTAGACGCAACCAGCCCGGAAGAGCATATCGTTCAGGAGCGGCTCAAAGCGCTTCTGGCTGCTGTCTCTGCCTGATCACGAACCAAGGGGAAAAAGATTGTCAGCAATCGAAAAAAAACTGCCCAAATGCAACTTCGCGCAACTCGTTGACATTGAACAGATCCAACGCATGTTGGAGGCGCAATTCAAGGTTACGGGTGTCCTCTCGGCGATTCTGGATAGCGACGCAAACATCCTGGCCGCCGCCGGTTGGCAGGATATCTGTACCCGGTTCCACCGCGTCCATCCCGAAACCTGCAAACGTTGCCGGGAAAGTGATCTCTACATAAAGGCACATCTGGCCGACGTTAACGGCGATTACCTGGATTATAGATGCAGGAACGGTTTACGGGATGTTGCCGTGCCGATCATCATCGCCGGAGAACACCTGGCGACATTCTACACCGGACAATTTTTTTACGATGACGATATTCTTGATGTGGAATTTTTCCGGGCGCAAGCACGGGAATTCGAATTCGATGAGGTGAACTATCTGGAAGCCCTGAGCCGGGTACCGGTATTCACCAGGGAACAGATTCGCAATATCATGGAATTCTACCGGATTCTGGTGCAGATCATGGTCGATATGGGCCTGAAATATCTGGAGCTTCAGCAAGAAGTCATGGAACGCAAGCTTGCTGAAAAGGAAGCGTCCTTCTTTCGGAACTTGATCGAAAATACCTGCGACCCGATTCATGTGATTGATCCTGAGGATGGGTATCGCATGATCTACTGCAACCAGGCAGCCTGCTCACATTTTGGCATGGACCGCAAAGAGATGTTTGCCCTGCGCATTCCCGATTGGGACCCCGTATTCGACATGGGAAACATTGACGCCTTCCGGCAACAGATAAAGCAAAACAGATCACTGCGCATCGAGACTCTGCACCGAATTGCCTCGGGCGAACTGGTTCCGGTAGAAGTAACGGTTAACCACTTGATTCACGAAGACAAAGAGTATTTTGCCGGCTATTTCCACGACATCAGTGCACGCAAAACGATGGAAGCCGCACTGAGAGCCAGCGAACAGAACCTGATCGAGGCACAGCGCATAGCACAAGTAGGCAACTGGGTCTGGGATCTTTCCGGCAGACTCCTTTCGGCCTCGGCGGAGTGCTATCGTGTTTTCGGCCTGACTTCGACGGATTTGGCGGATTCATATACGGCCTTTCTGAAGCTGGTGCATCCTGACGACAGGGAAAATGCTCAAGCGGCTTTTGAAAACTGCCTGAAGAATCATCTACCACACTCGGTTGAATACCGCGTCCTAAGTCCCGATGGCGCCGGACGGATTATCCATGAACAGGGAGACGTGGTTTTTGATGCACTCGGAAACCCGGACCATATGGTCGGCACCGTCCAGGACGTCACCCTGCGCAAAAAAGCCGAGAAACAAATCCTGCGCCTGAACCAGCTCTACGCGATTCTCAGCCAGGTCAATCAGGCCATTGTGCGCTCAGGCGACCAAAGCGCTCTTTTTCAGGAAATCTGCCGGGTGGTTGTCGAACATGGCGGCTTCCTGTTGGCCTGGATCGGACTTGTGGATGAAGATTCCGGGGTTGTGAAGCCGGTGGCCAGCAGCAGTATTGAAGCAGGTTATCTGAACAACATCCGGGTCACCGCCAGAGAAGAGCCGGAAGGAATGGGACCGACCGGTTCCGCGATCCGCAAAGGGACACTGCAAATTGTCAACGACTTCCTGAGCAACCCGCGTACCGCCCCTTGGCACAAGGATGCGGAAAAGCTCGGCTACAATTCAGTGGCGGCCATCGCCTTGAAACTGAACCGCAAGACTATCGGCGCATTAACCATCTATGGCAGTGAAAAACATTTTTTCCATGGGCAAATGAGTGGCTTGTTGTTGCAGTTGGCAGCAGATATTTCTTTCGCCCTCGACAACCTCGACCGGGAGTTCCGGCGCAAAGAGGCAGAGCGTGCCTTGCAGTTGGAAATAGTCGAACGGCTACAGGTGCTGGAGGCTCTACACGAGAAGGACCAACTATTCATGCATCAGAGCCGCCAGGCCGCCATGGGTGAAATGATCAACAACATTGCCCATCAATGGCGACAGCCGCTCAACGTCATCGCCATCACCATCCAGGACCTCATGGTCACCTACGAACTGGGTGAATGCAGCGGCGAATATGTCAAAGAAACCGTCAAGCAGATTATGAACCAGGTCCTGCACATGTCCCAGACCATTGATGACTTCAGAAATTTCTTGCGTCCTGACCAGGAAATCAAACAGTTCAATCTGCTGGATGCGGTCAAGAAGACCCTCGTCCTGGTTGGTGACAGTTTTAAGGAGCATGACATTACAATTGATATTGTGTCGCAGGAGGACCTGATTGTCACAGGGTATCAAAATGAATATTGCCAGGTCCTGCTGAATATTCTGAATAATGCCAGGGATGTCTTGACGGAGCGGCAAACGGATTCGCCGCGCATAGAAATCAATCTGTTCAGAGAAGGTCCTCGGCATATAACCACCATAGCTGATAATGGCGGTGGTATCCCGGATACGCTGATTGACAGAATTTTTGAACCGGAGTTCACGACAAAAGACAAAGAAAAGGGTACGGGGATCGGGCTTTATATTTCCAGGACGATTATCGAGAGGCGTATGAAGGGCAGAATATCCG
>JAJZQA010000319.1 GCA_021810985.1 Deltaproteobacteria bacterium | reverse complement strand
TCCGATCTGTTGTACCTGGTGGCAAATTCCCGGATAAGCTTCGGGTAAATGCCGGTAAGCCCATGCTTGCTCATCAACTTCCGGCACTCTCCGCCGACGACAAACTTTCCCTTGTACTTCCTGATAAATCCGGCCAAACCGGATACCAGCCGGGTGACGTTCAGGTCGAAGAATTCCGGTTCCGATCTCATTTCGCCATAACGGTAGATTTCCCTGTATTTCTCCTCTCCCATATATGCCATAGCGATATCCCTGCACAGCTTACGCGGGAGGTTGCCAGTGGAAGTCGCCTTTACACCCTGATCGCCAAGCGCTTCAACCAGCAGGTTGAAGAGGGTAAGAATCGGGGCTTCAGGGGGTATATCGAGAGGGGACGGGAAACTGACCAGTTCGGGCGTTTCGAAAGGGAAATGTAGGAAACGGTGCATCTGTTCGGAAGAGAGGCCGTCGAAGTTATCTCTGGGCGCCCGGTTACGCTTCTGCGTATACTCACCCAAGAATGCGTTGGCATCTTCCAGTGAGGCAAAGCTCCGCCCCTTGAGCAGTTCTCTAATTTCGTCCATTGCATCGTCAAGCTTGGCCCAATGAACATCGGCACTCAGCTTATTGGCGCAGCAATGTTGGAATTTTTTCCCACTGCCGCAGGGGCAGAGATCATTTGGTCCGATTATCATGGACGGCTCCATTGTCGTTTCCTGCTCCATGCACAGTCCCATTGGGCCCAGGCACTCTTCCGCTGCCTGGAATCAACCCTTGAACTATTATCTCGATTTGGTTGAAAAGTTGCAAGCCGGCTGGGCTTCATGGGGGAACCGAGCCGAAAGGAAAGCTCGCCTTTACCGGAGATCACAGAAAGTCCGCCGGTATCTCGAAAAGCGGTTGATTAGCCAAGGAAAATGTTATATTAGCGCTGTTCTTCAATAAATCCTAAATCAACCAAAGAGACGAAATAAGAATGAGACAATCAGTACAACACTATCGAAAGCCCGGGAACGAATCTTTTCAGCCCGGACACCGCAACAGTCAGCCTCAGGCACCGCGCTCACTGAAAGAAGACACTGAGCAGCGGATCGTGGCGCTCTATGCCAGTGGCCAGAGTATTGAGTCTATAACCAAGGAGGTCGGCAGGGCAAGATATCTCGTCGTCCATGTGCTTCAATCCAAAGGCGTTTTTGGAAACCGCCGAGCAGAACCTGATTACGAAGAGCCATGGACTGAGCCGGTTGCGGTTGAGGACAATATGACGGAAGAGCACGTGATTAAGGAGCGGGACCTGGATTTGATTGCCGTCAACGGACCTGGGTCTGAGATTGCCACGAAGGTGCCACCCAAGAAAGCGAAGCGTGTCAGAAAATCCAAATCACCGGAACAGTTGAAGTCCTCGCCAGCGGAGAAACCAATGTGCAAGCCTGCCACTCCGGAAAATTCGTCCATAGCAGATGGATGGTCACCACTGCTGGTAGATGCGCTTTACGAGCTCGTTGCGCGGCACGACATCGATATAGGAATGACCCTCGAAGATGTACAGAAAATGGTTTCCAGGCCGAAACGCTAAAGGTCTGAAGGAGAGCGGGCATTAGAGCTAATGGTGATCACTTCCCGGATACATTCCGATGGGAGCACTGAATATCAGTTCAGGATTCGCCTCAGATCACGGCCTTGAACGGGTGTCATGAGAAGCCGGGTTTGGGTAAGGGCAGGAAACTGGATACTCTGCCGGCTTCGGAATCCTGATTTTCCCCTCTTTTCTGCTTTTCTATTGGGTTTCATGTCCACTTGGGACGGAGGAGCAAGGCTTTGTTGCCGCTAAATCCTGAAAACTGAATGGCATCCACTTACCTCTTCCACCGAGCCCCGGTCTGTCGCCGTTTTGCTCTCCGTCAAGGCTGAGGCGTGAAAAGAAAGGGGCCGCGTCTACACTTGTCACAATTGCCGTAATTTTGGGCACCACCGCAACTTGAGAAAGTTCCGTTATCTCCTCTATGTGTTGACTTTCAAATCTCTCCTTCCGGGTTGACATTGCCTTTTCATTTATAAAGTTTCCGGCTTCTACTGATTTTTCTCCTGCAAACATCGGTGGACGGGTTCCCGGGATAATGGACCCAACCGGTCGGATATGCTCAACGCCTTTCGGCATCAAATAGCTATTCAGAGTCGGATACGGGACGGTTATCGAAGTTCCGTTTACGTGCTCAACGCCTTTCGGCATCGGATATATGTTCAGAGCTCACCTACCATGATAATGTCCGGGTCCGAACGATGCTCAACGCCTTTCGACATCAGAGATCTCAAGAGGTCTGGCTCGCTGGGCGCGTCTCATACGCGGCTCCATGCCCGTAAAATCATGGACCTTCGCAAATCCGGAACTTCCAGGCCGGATTTTAAGGCTCTCTAATCAGAAGGCCATCCGATTTTCCCCTCATCTGTTTCTTTCATGGGTATCCAATCTCGATCCAGGATTCCGAAGGTGGCGCCGCCTTCTTCTCCCTGGACGGAGCAAACAGCGCCGACCTGCTCTTGGAAAGATCGGCTCGGTCTATCGTGATGGTAAGCCGCATCACATTTTTCCGCATACCTTCCCTACTGTCCCCGATCTTTTCCAACCAGTACGCAGGCTGAGGCTTTTCCACGGGTTCGAGCCGATCGAGGAGGAAATTGTTGTCGCCCAAAAACGGCAGACCGTACCGGCGTGGCCTCTTGCCCGAGAGTCCGGCCAGAATCGACTCTTCCAGCTCAGGCGCGGCGTCGACGCCGATATAGGCCCTAACATTCGAAAGGAACTCCCTGCGCACGGGGACAATATGGTACTTTCTTCCCATGGCGCGAGCGGCGTGCTCCTTGCCGGTGCCGCCGACCGGATAAGTATGCAACTGCTGGAAAAGGCTCTGGGGGACAGGGCCGGGCATCTCCAGGGCCACCAAGGACAGCCTCATGCGAGGTAAACCGCTCGCAATTTTGGTCACCGGCGAGCCTCCATCGGAATACCGCATTTCGATGCCCGCGACGTTTAAGAGCAGCCCATAAGCCGCGGACCGGGTAATAAACGACTCGGTGGGTCTGTAAGTGCCACAGGTAAAAGGCCTGAAGACCCCGAAAGGCGCTTGTAGTTCAAGGAAAATCATGGTTCTCCCTCCTTTCAGGAAGAAAATACCGCCTGGCCGACCGTTTCGAGCAGTTTCTGCGGGGTTCGTTCCAGAATGACCCCGTTTTTATCCAGAACTTTCTTGGTCTTCTCGTCCATGTCTTTTACGATTTTG
>JAJZQA010000318.1 GCA_021810985.1 Deltaproteobacteria bacterium | reverse complement strand
GTCCTGCCCGATTTTTTTGCTATATTCAGCTAAGAGATGCTGACAATGACTGTACTGGGAGGGGAATCATGCTTAAAAAAATGTTTGCTGTGTTCGCTGGAACCGGCAGTCTTCTCTTTATTGTCCTGCTGCCGATGCTGTCTCCCGCGGCTAAAACGAAAAACGTCGCACCATCCGCGGCAATTTCCCATGAGACCTGTTATGACTGTCATGATGAGATACGGGAATTAAAGGATAAATCAAAACATGCCAAGCTTTCCTGTGCCACCTGTCATGGAAAGCTGCAGGAACACCTTGCAAATTACGAGCAGAAGCCGACCACAACCATTGATCAGCGTCTCTGTGGAAAATGTCATCAGAATGAGTTGAAGGGTTTGATGGCGGTTAATTATCAGGCCCAGGCCCGCAAAGAGAAAGGGGTACCTACCGGTCGCTCGCCAATGATGGACAAGCTGCTGGAGCCGTACGGCTTTACCTTCGAACACAACGAGCCTCGCAGTCATGCCTTCATGGTCACCGACCAGTTTGTCGTGGATCGTTTTGCCGGTGGGCGTTATCAGTACAAAAAGGGTTGGCACGGCGTCGATGACGTGGGGCGCACCTGGGAGGTTCTGGAAGATACCGGCAAGACACTGCAAGAAACCACCAAGGCGGGAAATCCGACCTGTATCCAGTGCAAGACCAGTGATCATATCCTCACCTGGAAGTTCATGGGCGATAAAGATCCCGCGGCGAAATGGGACCGGTCCTCCGATGTCCAGGCTGTGGCAAAGGCAACCAATAACCCGGTGGGCTGCATCCATTGTCATGACCCCCATGGTGGCCAACCGCGCATCGTTCGCGACGCTTTGATCAAGGAAGTGGCACTGAACGGTTCACCGATGTTTGCCGGCAAGAACGGAAAAACCGACCTCACCGTTGTTGATTTCAGAGGTTTCCGCAAGATCGGTATCCAGGGTAACGCCGACTCCCGAATGATGTGCGCTCAGTGCCATGTGGAATACGCCTGCGGATCTGGTTTCGAGTTCGATAGCGGGAAAAAGATCGGTTTTGATGATCCGAGGACCAATCATTTCCCGTTGACCGGACCCAAGGAACTGCTGGCCCATTACAAGAAACTGAATTTTTATGATTTCAAACATGCGGTGACCGGTGCGCGACTGGTCAAATTGCAGCACCCTGAGGCGGAGTCTTTTTCCGGCAGTATCCATGACCGCAACGGCGTAACTTGCGCTGACTGTCATATGCCGCCAATGAAAGACGCTTCCGGGAAAACTTATCGTAATCATGGGGTTATCCGGCCGCTGCACGATGTAAAGGCCGCCTGTATGCGTTGTCATCAGGATTCCACGGTGCGTAAAAAACTCTATGAGATAGAGACAATTCAGAATTATATCCGAGGAAAGATGCGCAAATCAGAGTATTGGCTCGGACGTTTGATCGATACCTATGAGGTGGCCAAAAGAGCGGGTGTGGCTGAACCGGTTCTCGCCCAGGCCAGAGAAAAACATGAAGAAGCTCACGTGCTCTGGGAATGGTGGACCGCCGAAAACAGCGACGGTTTTCACAATCCGGAACTCGCCAGGGAAACCCTTGCCGCCTCCGTTTCCGCGTCCAAGGCAGGGGTCGCTCTGCTGAACAAGGCAATGGAACCAAAGCCTGTTGAAGAGAAGAAGAAATGAAATCCCCCTCAATCCCCCTTTCTTAAAGGGGGAAGTAAACCCGCCATCAGAACCCCCCTTTACGAAAGGGG
Source organism: Deltaproteobacteria bacterium (assembly GCA_021810985.1). Classification (GTDB taxonomy): domain Bacteria; phylum Desulfobacterota; class Desulfuromonadia; order Geobacterales; family Geobacteraceae; genus RPRC01. The sequence continues at coordinate 1,523 of JAJZQA010000318.1, read as the reverse complement.
GGCAGGGGGGATTTAGAATACGCGGATACAGAGATGACCTGCCAGGTTTTCAAAACCTGGCAGGTCTTCGTATTTCTTGCGCTACCACAAGGTTTCCCTTATAGTCGGTCCGGGCTGTCGCTGACAGCACGGAAAATCTGTAAGAACCAGGGGGAATCTGATGAAACAACAGCCGTGCAAAAATCTTTTCCTAGTAGTTGCTTTCATCCTTGCTATGGTGCCGGCCATGACAAATGGTAAGCTGTGGGCGGGAACCGCCCCGGATCAGTCATCAGCCACCTTAAAGGCTGAAATTGAGGCCGAGTACGCCGGAAAGACCCCGAATGAGTGGGGGGAAACGGTGACCGGGGTGAAAACTTCCTTGAAAACGAACGAGCGCGTGATCGTTCTGACCTTTGACGCCTGCGGGAGCCCAAAAGGGAAGGGGATCGATCTGGATCTCATCCGTTTCCTGGAGCAGGAGAAGATACCCGCAACCCTATTTATCAACGCCCGCTGGATTGATGCAAACCGCGAATTGTTCCTGAAGCTAGCGGCAAATCCCCTTTTTACTATTGCCAATCATGGCTTTTTGCACCGGCCCGCTTCAGTGAATTGCCGGTCCGTATATGGAATCGACGGAACCAAGGACCTCGGCGAACTTGTTGACGAAATCGAATTGAATGCCCGAAAGATGGAGCGATTGACCGGGAAAAGACCTTTATATTACCGTTCCGGGACCGCCTATTATGACGAGCTCGCCGTGCAGATTGCGGAACGTCTTGGTCATCAGGTTATCGGCTTTTCCGTGCTCGGCGATGCTGGCGCCACCTTTACCAAAGAGCAGGTAAGCTCGGTACTCCTGGCATCCGCCCCTGGGGCTATAGTGATACTTCATATGAACCATCCGGAAAGTGGTACGGGGCAGGGCGTCATGATGGCGATCCCTCAGTTGCGGAAGAAAGGTTTTCGCTTTGTCAGCCTTTCGGATTATCCGTTGCGATAAGCTGAATTCTGCGCTTATCTCGCCTCAGAGCTGATAATAAGAAAGAAATGATTATGATCAGGTAAAGGCTGCCGGGTAAAGGCAGCCTTTTTGTTTCTGTCATAAAATAATTCTTGACGGGAAAGGTCAACTCAGGTAATGATAATGACATTCAATTTCTCAAAGGAGCAAACAATGGAAATAGTTCGCTCGACCAATATGTTCAGCAGGGGACATAAGCCTGTCTGGATTGACATTGCCGCCCGGTTTTCCGACGACAGGGATTGTCTTGCTGCTTTTCTCGCTTTCGAGGCGGCCGAAGTTCTGTCCGGGGTCAAGCCGTCCGCGCTTATAAACCTGCCTGACCGGCAGCGTTCCTGTGGCAAAAACTTCTTCTCTATCTGGAAGGAGCATGGGCAAGACCTGATCAGGGAGAGTGCGCTGGAAGGAACGGTTCTGGTTGAACGCCCTGGTTCGCTGCTGCTTTTCCTCTATGACCGCGGAGCATTGTGCAGTCTGCTCGATGAAAAGAAAGTTGTCGACCAGTTGGGAAAGGACG
>JAJZQA010000317.1 GCA_021810985.1 Deltaproteobacteria bacterium | reverse complement strand
TTGCGGCAACAACTCGTTGAAAGGATAGCAGTGAGCGGCTTTATCAGCCAGACCCATACGGGACCGGCATAGCCAGTCCACATGACCACACCCGCAGGGTGTGGTTTTCTACGTTATGAATAAATTTTAGGGAGGATTGTTTTCGCATATTATGTGTTAGTGACTGTACTAAACCCGCAGAAGTCGTGTCAAGAACCAAATCGCCGTTACTAAAGGACTGGTTATATTGAATATGCACGGCGATTCCCTGGAAGGAGCACGAAGGATTCGGGTGCGGGGAAGATCACTGAACACCCGAAGATTTCAGCCTACGGGAAGTTTAAATGCTGCATTTGACTTTATGAGATTTATAACTGGAGCCGTTTGTCGGAATCGAACCGACGACCTCATCATTACGAGTGATGTGCTCTACCAACTGAGCTAAAACGGCCCTGAACCGACTGGCCACATTGGACGCGGGGTTGAGAAATTACCTCAAAAGAGAGCCCGCTGTCAATGCCATAAAGCTCATTTCCGCTTAAATTTGTGCTTTACCGCCGCTCTGATTAAAGCTACTATCCTGACACCCGAAGCGAATCATATCCCACTATCCAAGCTGGCCGCCATGTTTTTTCACATCATCGTCGCATCAATCCTGCTGTTCGTCACGGCCCTGCCGGCGTCAGCCGCAAAATCAAACGCCATCACCCGCCTGGGCTACGCCATCCAGATGGGCGCCTTTGCCGATGTCAACAACGCGGAGCGTTTTACCGCCCGACTCCAGTCCCAGGGGATCGAAGCTTTCTATTTCCGCAAGGACAACGGAGTCTATGCCGTGCGTTTCGGCGACTTTCCCAGCAAGGACAAGGCCCGTGCCGTGGCCGGCAAACTGGTTCGGGAAAAGCTGATCGACACGTTCTACATCGCCCCGCCTAACGAGGTTGTTTTCAGCAAACCGAGAGAAGCGGGCTGGCAGAAATCAGCGCCTGAAGAGATCAGCCCATCCCGCGAGCCCCTTAAACCGGTTGTTCCCAGGACGCTTGCGGATAAACCGCAACCCCGACCCGCCAAAAAGGAAAAGGACATGGGGGAAATCGCCGCCCGCACCGCCGAACGCTTTGTCGGCATCCCCTACCGCTGGGGCGGTGAGAATGTGGTGGACGGCATGGACTGCAGCGGCTTCGTCAGGGCGGTCTACAATCTGTGCGGATTGAGCATCCCCCGCACCTCGCGCGACCAGTTCAAGGCCGGCGAAGCGGTTGACCGGCAGGAGTTGCAGGACGGCGATCTGATTTTCTTTGGTGCAGCGGCCGACAAGATCAACCACGTCGGCATCTATGTCGGCGATGGCAAGTTCGTCCACGCCCCGCGCCGTGGCGAAGAGATCCGGGTCGCCTCGATCGGGGACAGTTACTTCGAAAAACGCTACGTCGGCGCCCGGCGCTATTTTTAACGACTATCAAGCAGCAAAGGATCAGCTATGGCCATCATCAAACCGTTCCGCGCCCTGCGCCCCCCCCAAGAACTGGCTGAGAAAGTCGCCGCCCTGCCCTACGACGTGATGGATGTGGAAGAGGCCCGCGCCATGGCCGGCAGCAACCCCGACAGTTTTCTGCATGTTTCCCGGCCGGAAATCGATCTGCCACCCGAGATAGACCCCCATGACGAACCGGTCTATCTTCAGGGCCGGACCAACCTGGCCGACTTCATCCGGCGCGGCGTCCTAACCCAGGATCAGCAGGATTCGTATTACGTCTATCGCCAGCGCATGGGGGGCATCACCCAGACCGGCCTGGTGGTCTGCGCCAGTGTGGACGACTACCAGAGCGGCGTGATCAAAAAGCACGAACACACCCGGGCCGACAAGGAAGAGGACCGCGTCAAGCATATCGATTATCTGGACGCCAACGACGAGCCGGTCTTTTACCTGTCGCGTTCCTGCAGCGCGGTCGAAGCGATCATCACCGACATCACCGCCGGAGCGCCGGAATACGATTTCGTCAGCGACGACGGGGTTGGCCACACGCTCTGGATCATCGCCGATCAGAGCCTGATAGCCCGCCTGACATCTTTGTTTGCGGCCATACCGAAACTGTACGTCGCTGACGGCCACCACCGCAGCGCCGCCGCCGGACGGGTGCGGGAACTGCGTCGCAACAGCAATCCGGGCCATAACGGCAGTGAAGAGTACAACTTCTTCCTGACGGTAATTTTCCCCGAAAACCAGCTCAACATCATGCCCTACAACCGGGCCGTCCGGGATCTGAACGGCTTCAGCGTGGACAGCTTTATCGAACAACTCAAGGAACGCTTCGAGGTCACCCCCGCCCCCGCACCGGTCGTTCCACACACGCGCCACCATTTCGGCATGTATCTGGAGGGCGTTTGGTACAGCTTGCAGGCCCGCCCGGCAATCATCAACGAAAAGGACACGGTTGACCGGCTGGATGTTTCGATCCTGCAGAACAACCTGCTGAATCCGCTGCTGGGCATCCACAACCCCCGCACCGACCAGCGCATCCATTTCGTGGGCGGCATCCGCGGCAACGACGAGTTGGTTCGCCTGGTGGATTCGGGTGATTATGCGGTAGCCTTTGCCCTGCACCCGACCTCGATCAGCGAGCTGATTGAACTGGCCGACCAGGATCAGATCATGCCCCCCAAATCGACCTGGTTCGAACCCAAGCTGCGCAGCGGCCTGTTCGTGCACCAGCTCTCCTGACCACGCGCCATGCCGGAACGCGCCGCACAAGCGATACGGGAAGCGGAAGTTTTCATCATCACCGCCGGGGCCGGCATGGGCGTCGATTCCGGCCTGCCCGATTTTCGCGGCGACCAGGGTTTCTGGAACGCTTATCCCCAGTATGCCCGCCTGGGGCTTTCCTTCACCGACTGCGCCAACCCGGAGCATTTTGAGCGTGACCCGGCTTTCGGCTGGGGCTTTTACGGCCACCGCACCAATCTGTACCGTGCCACGGTTCCCCATGAAGGCTTCCGGATTATCCAGCGCTGGATCAAACAGCGAAACGCCGAATATTTCGTGGTCACCTCCAACGTGGACGGTCAGTTCCAGAAGGCCGGCTACGCCGAAGAGCGGATTCTGGAAGTTCACGGTTCGATCCACCACCTGCAGTGCCTGACCCCCTGCTGTCGCCGCATCTGGGAAAACAACGAGCAGATCCCGGTCAACGAGGAAACCATGCGGGCCCGCAGCATCCCCGGCTGCCCCGCTTGCAGCGGCGTCAGCCGCCCCAACATCCTCATGTTCGGCGACTGGTCCTGGATTTCGGATCGCACTGACCGCCAGCGCAGAAAATTC
>JAJZQA010000316.1 GCA_021810985.1 Deltaproteobacteria bacterium | reverse complement strand
AACTTTTGCTCCGGAAGCCGAAGTTGCTGCTGCTGGATGAGCCGACCAATCACCTTGATATCGAGGCTCGCAATTGGCTGGAAGGGTATTTGTGTGAGTATCCCTATGCCGTGGTTCTGGTTTCCCATGACCGCTATTTCATGGACCAGGTCTGTCGCCGCATCACCGAGGTCTGGAACTGCACCCTGACAGACTTCGCCTGTAGCTACAGCCGTTATTTAGACGAGCGGGAGGAGCGGATTGCCCGTCTTCGTGAGATGAAGCAGCGCCAGGACGAGGAAATTTCCCGGATGGAGGATTTTATTACCCGTTTCCGCTACAAGGCGGATAAGGCCGCGCTGGTTCAGTCCCGGATCAAACAATTGGAGAAGATCGAGAGAATCGCCCTGCCCGCCGAGCGGAGACGCGTGCGCTTTTCATTTCCCGATCCTCCCCGGAGCGGCAGGGTCGTTCTAGACTTGAAAAACATTGTGAAAGCTTACGGGGATCTTGTAGTTCTTGCCGGTATCGATCTTACCGTGGAGAAAGGAGAAAGAATTTCCCTGGTCGGTCACAACGGGGCCGGGAAATCGACCTTGATGAGAATCCTCGCGGGAGATGCCTTTCAGGAAGGTGAGCGGACGGTCGGGGCTAATGTTGCTCTCGATTACTTTGCCCAGGACCAGGCTGCCGCTCTCGATCCCGGACGGACGGTGTACGAGGAAATCCTCGCGGATGCTCCCGATTAGCGGGTGACGATTCTGCGCGACCTGTTGGGCACGTTTCTTTTTTCCGGAGACGATATTCACAAGAAGGTGGGCGTCCTGTCCGGCGGTGAAAAGAGCCGGCTTGCTCTTGCCAAGATGCTTCTGCGGCCATCGAATCTTCTGCTGCTCGATGAGCCGACCAATCATCTGGATCTCTTCACGAAGGACGTGCTGCTTGATGCGCTGCAATCCTTTTCCGGGACCCTGGTTTTCGTCTCTCACGACCGCTATTTCGTCAATGCCCTGGCCACCCGGACGGTTGCCGTGGGGGGCGGAGGGATTGTTTCCTACCCGGGCAATTATGATGACTACCTGGAAAAGACCGGTTCCGAACCTGCGGCTTCGGTCGGGGCGAACCGCGGCGCTGAATCCACCGAACTGACCGGCGCTGCCGCGGAAAAGTCTTCCCAGAAGAAGGAGCGCCTGCTGTCGCGAGAAGAGGAAAAACGCCGTCAGCGCGAGGAACGCTCCCGGCTCAAGCGCCTTTCCGAGCTGGAAATGATCATCGAGACAGCCGAACAGGAACTCGCGCTGCTTGAGCAGGTCATGGGCGAGCCGGACTACTTCAGTGATGTCGAGCGGTCCCGGGAGGGCACGAAAAAACATGACGCCCTTACTTACCAAATCACCACGCTGTATAATGAGTGGGAAACTCTGCACGTGCAAGACGAACGGTGATGCGGAAGCAGTGACCTCGGCAGTTTTCTTGGCAGTGAAATCGTTTCCCTGTCCCTCCGTTCTGCTTGACACGATGGTGATTACTGGTAGCCTTTCCGAATGATTATGCACTGTTATCCTTGTTGTAAAAGAATGAGTTGAGGTGCTTCCATGTCCGATACCGCTGTTTTGTCAATTCCAGAAATTCTGCCACTTTTTCCCCTTGATGATATGGTGGCATTTCCATACATGATCTTCCCGTTGTTTCTCAAGGAAGATGATCTTGCTCCGTTTGAAGAAGCCGCGCGCTACCAGAATTACGTCGCGCTGTTCCGTCGTCGCGAAGGGCAAAAAACGCTCCAGATAAGCGATTTTTGTGACACGGGCACGGTGTGCAAGATCAATCAGCTGATAAAATTGCCTGATGGGGGGGCAAAGCTCAGTCTGGAGGGTGTTGCGCGGGTCAGGATCGAGGAGATTCTTCAGGAGACGCCATACCTTTTAAGCAGGATTGAGCCGGTGCGTGAGTTCGCGGAAAAGTCGATCGTTTCCGAAGCCCTGATGCAGAGTCTGAATGCCCTGCTCAAAATCGCCATTTCCTATGGACGGCCACTACCCGATGATGTGATGAAAATGATCGACTACATCGATAACCCGGCGCGTTTTTCGGACCTCGTGGCGCTCTATGTCACTCTCTCCCAGGATGAACTGCAAGGTCTCCTCGATACCGTGGATCCGATCGAGCGGCTGAAAAAAGTTTACATCTACCTGACGAATGAAGTCCAGCGGCTGCAGATCCGGGGCGAGGTGCAGGCGGAGGTGACGAAACGGGTCGGCAAGACCCAGAAGGAATATATCCTGCGTGAGCAGATGAAGCATATCCAGGAAGAGCTTGGCGAGGACGATTCCCGCATTGCCGAAATAATGGATTTGCGCAAAAAGATCGCTGCTGCCGGAATGCCCGAAGAGGTTCGGAAGGTCACCGACAAGGAGCTGAAACGGCTGGAAAAAATCAACCCCGCTTCCCCGGAGTACACGGTTTCCCGGACCTACCTCGATTATCTGGTCGGAATGCCGTGGCAGCTCGCGACAACCGACAACAAGGAAATCAGTCAGGCGGAACAGGTGCTGAATGAGGACCATTATGATCTTGAAAAGGTCAAGGACCGGATCCTGGAATACCTGGCGGTACGTTCGCTCAAGGATTCTATGAAGGGGCCGATTCTCTGTTTTACCGGTCCTCCCGGTGTGGGCAAAACGAGCCTCGGCAAATCGATTGCCCGGGCGCTCGGCAGAAAGTTCATACGTCTCTCACTTGGGGGCATGCGTGACGAGGCCGAAATTCGGGGCCATCGCCGCACCTATATCGGCGCTTTGCCCGGGCGGATTATTCAGGAAATTTATCGTTGCGGCGCAAACAATCCGGTTTTCATGCTTGACGAGGTGGACAAGATTGGCCTCGATTTCAGAGGAGATCCGGCCAGTGCCCTGCTTGAAGTGCTTGACCCTGAACAGAATTTTTCTTTTACGGATCATTATCTCGATGTGCCGTTCGACCTTTCCCGGGTCATGTTCATCACCACGGCAAATGTGATCGATACGATCCCCGCCCCTCTGCGTGACCGGATGGAAGTGCTGAACCTGTCCGGCTACACGGAAGAAGAGAAGGAGAAGATCGCCTTCCGCTTTCTCATTCCCCGGGAGTTGGAGGAAAACGGCTTGTCCAAAACCCCGCCGGAATTCGAGGTGGCGGCTGTCTACACAATTATCCGGGACTATACCCGTGAGGCCGGAGTGCGCAATCTGCAGCGAAATATTGCCTCCGTCTGCAGGAAGGTAGCGAAGGAAATTACCCAAAATAAGCCCCCGCGTGAAGTCATCACCTCAGGTGTTGTCGAG
>JAJZQA010000315.1 GCA_021810985.1 Deltaproteobacteria bacterium | reverse complement strand
TCTCATCGCCCGCTTCGGGAAGCTCAATGGAGGTTATTTTTCCCAGTTCACTTTGAGCATAGTCGGTAATCCCGACAACGGCCTTGTCCCCCTCAACCCTCACCCAAATATGTTCTTTACTGTATTTCAGTTCCTCCGGGAAGTCCATACTACTCCAGCACCATCCTTTCAAGAAATCCGGTATCAAGATTCCCTTCAATGAAGTCCTTATTGGACAAAATTCTCTTGTGGAACGGGATCGTCGTTTTTATGCCTTCGATTATATACTCATCAAGGGCACGAAGCATCCGCCGAATGGCATCTTCCCTCGTATCCGCATGCACAATCAGTTTGGAGATGAGGGAATCGTAATGCGGCAGCACCGTATACTGATCGTAGACAAAGGAATCAACCCGGACACCGAGCCCTCCCGGGGTATGGTACGAGGTAATCTTACCTGGACAGGGGGTAAATTTAAAGGGATCCTCCGCATTTATCCGGCATTCAATTGCATGACCTTTGATTTTAACGTCGCTTTGCTTGTATCGGAGCTTCAGACCGGCGGCAGAACGGATCTGCTCACGGACAATATCAATCCCGGTGACCATCTCGGTAACCGGATGCTCCACCTGAATCCGGGTATTCATTTCCATAAAGTAGAAATTTCCGTCTGAGTCAAGCAGAAATTCGACCGTCCCGGCACTGTTATAGTCAACAGCTTTCGCTGCTCGTACAGCTGCATCGCCCATAGCTGTGCGGAGCTGCGGCGTCAGGACGGAGCAGGGAGACTCTTCTATCAGTTTCTGATGGCGGCGCTGAATGGAACAATCTCTTTCACCGAGATGAATTACATTGCCATGCTTGTCTCCCAGGACTTGAATTTCAACGTGCCGAGGCTGCTGGCAATACTTTTCCATGTAAACTTCGGGATTTCCAAAACCGGCCTGAGCTTCAGCCCTGGCAGTCGCAAATGCGTTCGGCAAGGCCGCGGGTGAGTGAACAATTTTCATTCCTCTACCGCCACCACCTGCTGACGCCTTGATAATCACGGGAAATCCAATCTTCTTCGCAACCGTAATCGCTTCGTTCACATCCTGCACAGCATCCTTGGTTCCGGGAAGAATCGGCACCTCCTGCTTGATCATTGCCTGCCGTGCGCTGATCTTATCCCCCATCAGACGCATGCTTTCGGAAGTCGGACCAATGAAGGTGATGCCGCAGTTTTCACAGATTTCAGCAAAAGCGGCATTCTCCGCAAGGAAACCGTACCCCGGGTGAATGGCTTCCGCATCGGTCAATTCCGCCGCGCTGATAATCGCATTGATGTTCAGATAGCTCTGGATGCTTGGCGCCGGACCGATGCAAACGCTTTCGTCCGCCAGTTTGACATGCAGAGAATGACTGTCGGCCGTGGAATAGACGGCAACCGTCTTGATCCCGAGTTCTTTACAGGCCCTGATGATGCGCAGAGCAATTTCACCACGATTTGCTATGAGTATTTTATGAAACATCCAATAATCTCCAATCGGGAGAGAGCATACTTCCTGTCTGGTTGCAATCGAAAAGTAGATCCGGACCTCTGACGGCTACAGTGGTTCCACCAGAAACAACGTCTCACCATATTCGACCGGTTGCGCATTATCCTTGCAGATCCTCACAATCTTGCAACGATATTCCGCCTCGATCTCATTCATCAGTTTCATTGCCTCGACAATACAGAGCACCTGCCCCTTTTCAACAGTCTGACCGACCTCAACATAGGGCGGAGAGTCCGGTGACGGTGCATGATAAATGGTACCGACGATGGGGGAAGTAATCGCCTGGGCAGTATCCGCTTCCTCAGTTGCGGGCCGGGCGACCGGCGGCATCTCAGGTGCCGTGGCGGCGACGGCTGCCGGCAATGGCTGTTGCATGGTCATCGGCTGACTGACAGCATAATTTACCATTTCAACACTCTTACCTCTTTGAATCCTGATTTTTTCCTCACCGGACTCCAATTCGAACTCGGTAATATCGGTTTCGGTGACCATCTTTATGAGAGATTTGATATCTTTGATATCCATAGTTTTCTCCTTTTTGAAGAGGTCCACGCCGGAGCAATAGGACCAGCTTTGGTGACGAAAGAGCATTCTTCCGCACGGTGCTATTTAAAGTATCATTAAGTCCTTGGGAACCCGTGACAGTAAGCGGCATCCATCAGAGGTCGCGACCACCAAGTCCTCGATTCTGACCCCGCCCCACCCAGGAATATAGATTCCGGGTTCAATTGTAAACACCATCCCTTCACGCACTACGTCCTCACTGCGAAAGGATACAACCGGTTTTTCGTGGACATCCAGTCCGACACCATGCCCAAGACCGTGGCCGAAATAGGCACCAAAACCTTTTTGACTGATGTGATCCCGGGCAACCGAATCAAGATCCTTTAACCGTACACCGGGTTTGACAGCATCAATTGCTTTGTCGTGGGCATCTTTTACGATCTGGTAGATCTTTCGCTGCGTCTCGTCCGGATCACCGAAAGAGATGGTCACCGTTTCGTCGGAGTTATAACCATCGAGTAGAGCTCCAAAGTCAATGGTAACCAACTCGCCGCGAGCAATTGATTTTCCGGTTGCCTTACCGTGGGGAAGGGCCCCTCGTTCACCAGAAGCAACGATACTATCGAAGGACTTATCATCAGCACCTGCCATTCGCATGGCAAACTCGAGGCGCAATGCAATAGCTTTTTCCGTATCTCCCGGCGTAATCGTTTGTAAGGTGCCAAGCAAAGCTTCGGATGCAATAGTGGCAACTTTTTCCAGACAGGCAATCTCTCGCGCGTCCTTCACTATGCGTAACAATGCAACGTCAGCACCCATCTGAACAAAGCGGACAGACGGAAGATGACTTCTGAGTTCATTATAAAATGACACAGTTATCCGTTCCGCTTGAATGCCCAGAGTAGTAACACCCTGACCGGCAACAATTGTTTCGAGTGCCGTCTGCTTCTCCCGGAACTCTACGACAGTGCACCCTGTCGTCCCGTTTTTCGCCTGAATGGTATAGCGGGAGTCGACCAGCAGGGTTACTTCCGCAGTGGACACCAACAAAAGGCCCTCACTGCCGGAAAATCCCGTAAGGTACCTGATATCTTTCAAATCAGAAACAAGTATAGCGTCTATCTCAAAACGTTCCAGCAATTCCCTGGCGCCAGCGACCCTGTTTTTTAGCACAAGCAATCTCTCTTTACAATCCTTTTTTCCCGGCAAATCCCGGCCTTACCGTGGTTAAAAATCCTTTTTTTCCAACCGAAACCCGAAAGTTTCCAAGTATTATGATTCAA
>JAJZQA010000314.1 GCA_021810985.1 Deltaproteobacteria bacterium | reverse complement strand
TCAAGTTTGACACGTTTTTGTAATAAAATCGGTCTGGTGTGAACTGTTCGCCGTGACGTTGGCGTGGTTGATTTCAGGCAGGTCCTATGCTACCCTCAAACCGCTTTTTCTCAAGAGGAGGATAGACACAGTTATGCGAAATGCAGCAGAGAAGGACCGGACTTTTTTTAGTATAATCGCCAGGTTTCCCCTGATAGTAGTCGTTATTGCCCTCATCCTTTCCGCTGTTTCGATCGTCTATACCCGCACGAACCTGCAATTCCTGACCGGCCGGGATGATTTAATGCCGAAAACCAGTCAATTCCATCGTGATTACCGTGAATACCGGCAGGAGTTTGGCGACCAGGAAGATATCGTCGTGGTGATTGAAAGTGACGACCCGGGAAAGGCCAGTCATTTCGGCAAGGAGCTTTACGGAAGACTTCTGAAGAAAAAGGATGTTTTTCGAGAGGTTTTTTATCCCAACGGTCTGCCGTTCTTTGAAAAAAACGGCCTGCTTTTTATGCCGTATGATGATCTGGTGGCCCTGCGCGATAATCTGGTGAAAGCAAAACCGGTCCTGAAGGAGTTGTCTGCTTCTCCTTCGGTGCAAACCCTGTTCACTACGCTGACAGCCCAGATGGAAGCATATCTGGCAACCGCGCCAGGAGCTCCCGACGCTCAGGAGCAGTTGGCGAGCCTGACTTTCATGCTGGAAAAACTTGGGACCGGCTTTGAGCAGTTCTCCCAGCCGGGTGGTGCGGCCTTTTCGCTGGAAAGTTTTTTTCTCGGATCAGGCAGCAACGGGCAGGAATCTGCCCTGCTCAAGGCGGCTCGTCAGCAGATAATTACCATTCTGCCGGTGAAGGATAGCGGCAGCTTCGTTCCGGCTGAAAAAGCCATTGCCGCTGTCCGGGCGGAGATAAAGGCCGTTTCGGCCGATCCTTCGTTTGCCGGGGTAACGGCTGGCCTTACCGGCGTGCCGGTGCTCGAATATGAAGAAATGGCCACCAGTCAGCGTGATATTACCCTGGCAACGATACTTTCCGTAGTCTTGACGGTAATCCTGCTGCTTTTTGCCTTTCGGGGGGTCGGCAATGCCTTTGCCGCCATGGTTTCTCTCCTGGTCGCCATTGCTCTTTCTTTCGGTATGGCAACCCTGGTGGTCGGTCACCTCAATATTCTTTCGATGGTCTTTGCCGTTATGCTGATCGGCATCGGCATCGAATACGGGATACAGATCGTCCTGCGCTACCAGGAAGAGCTGGCCAAGGGGCACCAGCGGATGGAAAGTCTGAAAACTGCCCTGCTCAGGAATATCTGGGCGATTGTCATGGCCGCGGCGACAGTTGCGGCGGCATTTCTCACCTTTGCCTTCACCGACTTCAAGGGCGTTGCGGAGTTGGGGATTATCGCTGCCATCGGCATCGTCATCTGCGTGCTGGTAACTTTTACCGTGCTGCCGGCGATGCTGATGATTCCGATCAAATATGGAAAAAAGAATCGCAAGGTTGTTGCGCCGAAACAGTCCTTTAAGGGACCGGAATCTACTAATTCCTCTGCCGTCCGGCGCATGATCAAAACGACGCTCTTTGGCTACCCGCGTCTGGTGCTGGCCGTGTCCATCCTGCTTTGCCTCCTCTCGCTCTATCCGCTCTCCCGGGTCCTGTTCGATTACAACCTGATGAACCTTCAGGCCAAGGGATTGGAGTCGGTCACCTATGCCTACAAACTGATGAAGAGTTCAGAAAATTCGGGCTATTTTGCCGTTGCCATGGCCCGTTCTCCGGAAGAGGCCGCTTCCCGCTCAAAGGCCTTGGAGGCGCTGCCCTCCGTTGATCACGTGGTGAGCATCGCTTCGTTCATTCCCGAGGACCAGGAGCGCAAGCTGGCCCTGTTGGCGGATCTTCGCTCACAGTTGGCCGACATCAAGGCGGAACCGTACGAGGAGGACCTGCAGGTGATGGAATTGCCCGCTGTCTTTGAAAAATTTCGTGAAACGGTTGAACGCTTTGTTCAGAGACTGGAGCGGGAACAGCTTCCCCAGGCCAAGCCTGCCGCCGGGTTCCTCGTCATCCTCGACAAATTTTTCGCCGGGCTGGAAAAGGAAAAGGACCGCAATGCGCTCGGGATGCTGCGTGACTTCCAGGGAAATATGCTGGCGGATTTTCCGGACAAGATTCAAACCCTGAAAAATTCCCTCAATGCGGCTCCGGTGACGCCCGCTGACATCCCGGAAGAGTTGCGGAAACGCTTTGTCGGCGCAACCGGTAAATACCTCCTGCAGATTGCGCCGAAAAAGGAAATCTTTGACCGGGAACCGCTCGAGGCTTTCCTGGATGATGTGCGCAAGGTCGAGCCGAATGCCACCGGCGAACCGGTGATGGTGTACGAATCCATGACCATCATGCGTGACTCCTACCGAGGAGCATTTCTCTATGCCTTCCTGGCAATTGTGTTGATTCTGCTGATTACTTTCCGCAGTCTGCGCTATGCCTTGATCGGACTGGTCCCCCTGGTCGTGGGTGTGCTGTTCATGGTGAGCGGCATGTGGTTTTTCGGCATCAACTTCAATTCCGCCAATATTATTGTCATGCCCCTGGTCCTGGGGATTGCCGTGGACTCCGGAATTTATATAATCAACCGTTTCCGGCGCGAAGGGGAAACCGGCTATGAGGTCGTTGTCAGCAGTACCGGCCGCGGGGTTTTCTACAATACTCTGACGATCATGATCAGCTTTGGCGCGCTGATGGTTGCCAGCCATCAGGGTGTTTTCAGTATCGGTGCAATTATGACCTTAGGCATGGTGGCCTGCCAGATTGCTTTTATTATTACCCTTCCGGCGGTTCTGGCCCTTTTTGGCGAGAAACGGAGCCGGATGGAAGGGAAGTGATGAGTGAGAACTGAGGGCCTTGGCGGTGCCGTGGGATTTTCCCACCTTTTTCTCCGGCAGGTGATTCGACCCGGCGACCGGGTAATCGACGCCACCTGCGGCCGGGGCCAGGATACGCTTTTTCTGGCTGAATTAGTGGGCAGCTGTGGAGAAGTGTGGGCCTTTGATGTCCAGGCAGAGGCCCTGGCCGAAGCCGCCGAACGGCTCCGTGCGGCAGGCTGTGCACCGTGGGTCAACCTGGTGCATGCCGGCCACGAGCGTCTTTCTTCGTACGTTCGTGAGCCGGTGCGGGCGGTAGTGTTCAATCTGGTGTATTTGCCGGGCAACAAGTCCGGGCTGGTGACGCGCCCGGAAACGACCCTTTTGGCCCTTGATCAGTCGCTGCGGCTCCTCCTGCCCGGAGGAATGGTTGTGCTGGCGATGTATACCGGCCATCA
>JAJZQA010000009.1 GCA_021810985.1 Deltaproteobacteria bacterium | reverse complement strand
AACCAGCAGTGGCTGGTCGAAAAACTCGGTTTCAGAAGCCCACGACAGGCATTCGAGGAGTATCAACTCAAAATGGCTGCGTGACTCTTATCTTGTGTCCAGGGTACCGGGCGCGCTACATATTTAACTGCTCTTTTTCAGTACAGGTAAGATATCGAATCGAATTAGATCGTCCCTCTGTGGGCACGGGATTGTGGTGGATATCATCCAACAGGGGCATAACTGATGGGTGAAGCAAAATTCGCAACCCCTTAACCCCGCAAGATTCGGCTGCATGAGCACGCACTATGGCAGTTCCAAGGAATTGGGCAGCATGGTCGCCACTATCAGCAGTGATATCAGATCTAAATCTGAGTGCGGCAAACGTGCCGTAAGCGATACCTATTCGGATCGGGATTTTCTGAGGCAGAACGGCGTGGAGGAGATTAATAGCGATATTCGCAGCTTCATAAGCGTGCGTTGTGGCAACGAAAACCGAATCAGAGAATGTTATGGCTGTAAATGGATGATTCATACGCGCAATACTAAGAACTCCTCTAAGTGAACTATGAAATCCTGAGAAAGCGTGAGCCAAATCATTGCTAGGTTTTTTTAGTATTTCATCAAATATATGAACAAATTGGCCAGCAATTGGTCCATTGCCTACCCCGCAGCGATCAACGTCAAGAGGGTATGATTCTGTTAAAGCTGCAAATCCAAGGAGATCTGCAAACAAAACGACCTTGTTGTCAGTTGTCATCGCGTCCCTAACCATATCTATATCAACACTCCGCCATCACATCATCAATATTCCGCGCCTTAATATACTTCGCCGGATTCTCACCAACAGCTAAAGCCATGAAATGCGCTTCGCCGCACTTGATCTTGGCGCTTTCCTTATCACGCAGATCGTCAGTAAAGAGACTGCTTTTTGTTTCAACAACGAAATACAACCGCTCCACGCCATCTTTTTCGATCAACACCGCCCAGTCTGGGTTGTAACTGCCCAGCGGTGTCGGCACTTTGAACCAACCCGGCAATTTAGCGTAGACCTTTACCGCTTCGTTTTTCTCCATCTGCTCGGCAAATGTTTTCTCCACACCGGAGGAGTCATACACCACATGTTCGTATACCGATTTCTCTGTTGCGATCATATTTTTCAGATACCCGGTCAACTCTTCCTGCTCGAACAGCTCCTGAGCATAGTAGTGCTCATCCCCCAGGCGCTGGTAGCGTATACCGTCCACCAGGACCATGCGCTTGGTCCGATTGATCGTCTCCGACGTCAGTTCAATGAACTGCTGCGGATTCCGCTTGAAATCATTCAACCGGCCGCTATCGGTAAGAATCTGCACAATGCTGCGCCGGGTCAACTGAGTCTTGTCCTGGAGATCCGTCAGCAGATCCGGCAATTCGATGTCATGCTCGTCGATGGTGATAGGGGCTGAAACCGAGGTCTCCTGTGCATCGATGCCTGCCTTGCCGATGGCAAGCTCGGCTTTGCGCCATTGCAGCCGGGTCTTGGCTATTGGCGGGCACTCTCTGATTGCCTCGGCGCATTTCGTGATCAATGCGTCGTTGTCGAAGTGTACCCGGTAGGTGGTTTTGTGCTTGATCCGGCTCCAGAGTGCCTTGAACTCTTCACTGTTCAATACCGCCTGCCGGGTCTTAACCGGTGTGCGTTCATCGGCGTTCTTGATTTCAAGTCTACCGGACAACTTGCGCAAGACTTCCTTCACTTGCGGCAAATGAGCCTTGAACTCATCCGGCAGAGTGAGGGTCCCGTCCTTGAGCGCTTTTCTGAGGTTGTCCTGAACCTTGCCCTTGTGGTCCACGAAACCAGCCTGTTTCAGATGACTCCAGATCGCCTCGGACTGTTCCACTCCCAGCGGCGTCACTTTACCCGCCTGGTCCGTAACCGGAATTGCCGCGAACTGGTGCTTTTCAACGATGCCGAAACGGATGCCGGTATCATCTTCAATCTCCTTCTGCAGATTGTCCGCAAACTGCTGATAACTCTCGGTGGCTATGACCGTCAGTGTATTGAGGTCAAAACCCCGCAGCCGCTCACCCTGCTGATTGACGCAAAGACGCAGACCCCGACCGATGGTCTGGCGGCGCTCCCGCTCGGTCCCGATCTCACGCAGAGTGCAAATCTGGAAGACGTTGGGATTGTCCCACCCCTCGCGCAGGGCAGAGTGTGAAAAGATGAACTTGAGCTTGGTCTCGAAACCCAACAACTTTTCCTTCTCCTTCATGATCAGGTTGTAAGCGCGTTCGGCGTTGTCCCGACTCCCCTGGTTGTTTTCAGCGGTCTCCGTCCAGGCCCCCTTCTTGTCGATAGAGAAATAGCCGTTGTGCACCTCAGCGGCCTCTGTCTCCAGATCCACATCATTGAAGAGGGTTTGATAGTCAGGGTGTTTGATGAGTCGGCGGTACTCTTCCTCGAACATCAACGCATACTTTCCTTTCACCTGGTTGCCATCGGCGTCGTATTTCCGGTAGTGCTCGACGCTGTCGATGAAGAACAGGGAGAGTACCTTGAGACCACGGGACTTGAACCGCAGTTCCTTGTCCAGGTGCTCCTTAATGGTGCGCCGGATCATCTGCCGTTTGAGCGCATCCTCGTCAACGTCGCCGATGGCCTGCCCCAGCTTCAGCCACTCCTCGCCACCCGGGACACGAACCTCCACCAGTTCCTGGCCCTTGGCACAGCGGATCTCACCGATGCTGCAATTTGAATAGATGGCCCGATTGGTCACCAATTCCAGGTCATCGCCGTCCTGCACGTTTACTTCCACACGGTTTACCTGTCCGCCACGCTGCACGTCCAGTTCCACCCTGGCGGTTACATCATATTCAGCCAATCCGTATGAAACCGCCCACTGGCCTCGGTATTACTACTGATCTTGGCGCCACCTTCCACCTGTCCCGTTAATTCCAGATAGTTCTTGATGTTGTCCTGGAAATTGTCCGGATACACAAAGTCCTTGCCGGTGTTGTAAGGCGGATCGATGTAAATCAACTTCACCTTGCCGGCATAGCTCTTCTGCAGGAGCTTCAGTACCTCCAAGTTATCACCCTCAATCATCAGGTTCTGTGTGGTATCCCACTCCACACTCTCTTCCGGACAGGGGCGAAGCGTACCGGTTGACGGGGTAAGCGCCAGTTGTCGAGCACGTCGCTTGCCGTGCCAGTTCAGGCCGTATTTCTCCTCACGTTCCTCGATAACCCCGCCAAGGAGTTGCTTCAAGACTTCAAAATCAATCTTCTCCTCGGTGAACGCTTCGGGGAAAAGAGTTTTCAATTGTTCAATGTTCTCCGCGATAACGTCGGCGGATTTACCATCAAATTTTTGCATGCATTAGACTCCTGAATTCTTGATTGTTGCTGTTTAAACTTACATGATTAGCCGCAGAAATCTTGCAGAGCCTGGCTAGAACATTATTCTGCATGTTTCTCTAATAATTCTTTTATTTTATGCGAAGAAACGGTGAATGACAGGGCAATTGCGCCCGAAATAGAAACAGACGCCAGAAATATTGCTCCAAGAAGTATCTCTGGCATTTCCACAGCAAATATCCAGATCCCTACTGCTCCAGCAGCGCTTGCCACTGACATTGATATACCAATATACACCCGGTCAATAATTCGAGAATAATCTGGCCATTCGTACAATATTTTATTTCTTTTCGCATCAGCAGGGGAACGTAAAGCAGCAGACGTTTTAATTGCCACCCCAGCAAAAAGGAGAGGTAGTGTCGGCAAAAACTTCCATACTTCAGAATTATTTTTGAATTGATGTCCGATTTGGACAAAGATGGTTGGTTTTAAGATGTAAGTAGCCAAAAGAGCAAGAGATATAACGAGCTCCACTGAAATGCAGATTGCACGTAATAGGTCTAGAGCACGTCTCATTCACCATGCTCCATATGTCGGCTTTTTTTAATTTTTTCAAGAACATCAAGCACCTTTTGATAAAGATCATTTATATTTGGTATTTTTTCAAATAAAAAATTGACTGCTGTTTCAGATGTTTTAACGGTTACAATATCCTCTCCTTTTTTACCACGTATCAATCCGGTTCCATAACCATCAGCCGCCATAAGTATTGCTGCGTCTCCTACAGGAATCTCACCTTTATGAGTCAATTGCTCCTCTCCTGTAAGTTCAGATGCGTTTTTGATCAATTCTGGCAATTGAGTTTTAAGTGTTTCAGCTTGATTTGCATCTTCAACTATTGTCATTCTGTCTGTATTTCTTTTGCGAAGGTAATCCTCAAGTGGTTTCCAAAGAGGATTGAAAAGCGGATTAGGTGGGGAAATTCGTGCAGAAATTTGAAAGATACCGTCAAGTGAGGAGACTTTCGCTGCAAAGGTCTTCAAGTCTGATATTAGTTCGATGTCACAGTCTACAAAAAAATTATCGTGAGTTTTCTTTATAATGTCACAAAAGCGACGCCTAAATATATGCGCTTCAATATGATTTGTTACTTGAAGAAATGCAATTCCGGAATGTTCTGGGATATATATAAATGGACTAGATGCAACGAGGAGATTAGGTTCAATTTGCCTTTTTTCAGATTTTGTCGCGGTATCAACTACAGCGACTTCTCCTTCTGGTGTATATTTACTGAGTCTTCCGAAGACAAAATGCAAAGTCTCATTTGCATGTTCTTCAACATCAGTAAATGTCCATGCATTACCCCGATAATAGGAGGTGGCTGGGTTTTTTAAGGCTACAAGAAGCTTGGCTTGGTCAAGGACACCAAGCTTAAGGACGCGTCCGATATAGTACGTACCCTTCCTCCTCATTCCCGATACCCTCCTGTTATTGATTCAATGAAGCTGCTCACAACTTCCCTTTAGCCTCTACCAATTCGCTCTCAAGCCCCTTGATTTCAAGGTTCAACTCCACTCGCCGCCCCATCTGCTTCTCCTTCGCGGCAGCGTTCCTCAAGGAAGCTATCCTGGCCTCCAGTTCCCCACATTTTTGCACGGCCTCCCGCCGGGCAATTGCCGCCTCTTTCGTGATGGCTTGTCTGAATGTGCCGCTGATCTGTGACGCCTGGAGCGCCACAACAGTATCAATCCACCCCTGATACAGCTGCCACAGACTGGCTCTCGGCTGCTTACTAAGCGCCAGAGCATCCAGAAACTGCCTGATCACCTCTGCAGACAGGGGAGCATCACCGGAAGCGTTCACATCAACGCTATCGCCATCCAGGACAAACTTATCCGCTTCATTCTGCGCCCGTCGTTTATGCGTCAGCGAGAGGATAGTTTGATCCCCCTGCACCAGGATGAGAAACAGCGGGTACGGTATGGCGCGATGAATCAATTCAGCCAGACGGCCAGCTTTGGCTTCGGAGCGCAGAGTTACTGCCAGCAGGGCAATTTCCAGATACTCCCGAACGTCGTCACTGTATTCCGGCACGCCGATGGTGTTCGGTTTCAGTGCCGCCAGCCAGTGAATCTCTTCAATCCCGTCGTTGATCCGCCGCTTGTCGGCAGCGGTTGGCGCCCCATTCTCCACCAACATCTTCTTTGGCACTCGCTGGTTCACCAGTGCACTGTCAGGCAGGGCCAAAGCTGAGATTATGGTTGCTGCCTTCATATTGCCCCAACGCAGAATCGGATGAAACCAGGGCCGATCACCTGACGATTACATAATTTCACCTGACGATTACCTGACGATTTCAGCCGAAATTCCTGAACCTTCAGCATCGAAATATCTTCGCGAAACTTCGGAAGTTCACGTCAATCAACTCAAAATCGGATGATTCCCAAAAATCATCGGATGATTATCGGATGATTATGCACTGTCGTAGACTGCGACGTAGCGAGTGGAACGTCCACTCCCAGTCTTTTGAAGAAGCTTTAGGTCAACCAATTCCTGAATGTCTCGATATGCCGTATCGCGAACCACCTTCAATGCTTCCTGCACCCATTTATTGGTGACAAATCCTTCCTGCTGGATGTGCAAAAGTATCTGGCGCTGCCGCTCGTTCAATCGCGCTTCAATAGCCGGTGTAACAGCGCCTGCAAAATTGTCGGGCGTCCTGATCCGGTCATAGTTGCCATCCGGCCCGGAAAGCGTAATGACGAAAAACCCATCCTGCTGGTCAAGCTTCGGTTCATCAAGCCCGTGGTCAAGCATGGCGTCACGCATGCGGGCGAACCCACTGCCGCGCTGCTCCATCTTGTCGAGAGTGGCAAGGGTTTGAGCTATGAGAGGATTGCGCGAACATGGGCGATAAACACCACGACGGAGTTTTGCCAACGTGAGGGGTTTAAGGGGGTAACCGGGACTGGCAACCTCGATCCGGTTGCGGAAGAGACGCACGGACACCTTGCGAGAAGCATCGTCGTAACTGCGGTGGGCAACAGCGTTGAGCAGAGCCTCACGGAGAGCAGTTACAGGATATTCATCGAGACGGAGATTGTTAAGTCCTACGACGCGCCGAGGGTGGAAGGTGTGATCATCGATGAATTTCAGCACCTGCTCCAGAGCATGTAGTAAAGGAGCATTGACGTTGAGCTGGCCCTTTGGGCGACCTGTAATGCGGATATCATCGTAGGCATCAATGAGAATTTCGCACTGGGGAAAACGATGGGCAGGCTTGGAGCCAAACAGCACAAATGCAGCGGCAGTTGCCAGAAAGGTATCAGGGGTATCGCCGCGGACGATAAGACCACGAGCATGAAGCGCCGCGGCTGGCACAAGCTCCTGTGCGCCGTCAGCAACGGCAACCTGATGATTAAATGCATTGATAAGCTCCTGATCAAGTGCAGCGACTGAAATGTCGCTCAGCACGGCACCCTCAAAAGCGGAAGCGGAATCAATCTGATGCTCTCCTTCGCTGACTTCTGATTCAGTGGCATTGATGCCGAACTCGTCGGCCAGGGTGCGCATGATTGCGCGAAGCATCTCCGGCTTCAAATCCTCACGGTCGTGGAACCGCTTGTAGGTATGGCCGGCATGCTTGACTTCCTCTATCAGGGCACGAGATTCGGCTGACCTGCCCGTATCTGCCGTCCCCTTGAGAAAAACTATCGTCGGAAGACGAAGCTCCTGGGCTAGACGATACTCGTGATGTGTGGCCGAAAGATCTCCGTCGGGATGACCATATTCGTTTGCGATAAGCAAAACATACACTGCGCAGTCACGAAGCGCCTCCAGATACGGTTTCGATGACGGACGCGAAGGCGGTGGTTCCTTCTCGAACAATACCGGAATGCAATGTTGCAGCAGAAATGAATCCGTGGCGATGAGCCCTGAAATGGCAGCCCGTTCCCATTCCAGCTCCTTCTGCACAGAGCTGATGAATATCCGCTTTTTTTGACTCATGCATTCCCCTCCGGCAACACCATCAGAAACGCCACAACTTCAAAGTCATTGATGCCGGCAAACTCGCCTTTGATGGCGTGGGTACCGCCCGGCGAAAAGAGGCTGGCAACGGCCCGCTCTTCGCTCTTGCCGACAACCGAGGCGACCGAAGCGCTCAGCAGACGTTGTGCATGACGCATATCTTCACCCTGCTTGGTGGACTTATCGAATCGGGCACAAGCGGCGGCATCGGGCAGATCACGCCCAAGACAGAGGCGCTTGAGGCGATCAAGGATGCGCTTGGCCTGCGTGTAGGGTAACAGCACGGCACCGTCGTCACCAACATGCACCAGGTAATGGGGCGCCATCGGATAACCGGACTCTGCAACCTTCGTGGCGGCAATGCCCTCTGCACGCAGACAGAAGATAACGCCCGGCGTAATCTCCGCCTCGGTGGTCGTGGTAACGGCACTGGTTCCCAACGGAAGTTTTTCAAGCTTGCCGGGGTGGGCCTTGAGGTACTGCGCCAGGTCAATCCGGAAGTCGGTCAGGGTCAAATCGGTAATGGAAACCCCAGTGGAGAGGTCTTCCAGGTCAATCACGGCATCCTGTAACTTCAGGAGCTGCTTACGACGATATTCCAGATCATTCATCTGGTTGCCGGACTGCTGCTCAATCAGATTTTCCTCGCCGGTAGCCGATATGTCCAGAAGCACCATACGCCCGCTGACCCGCTGTTCCAGGTTGATATATTCCTCCAGTTCCATGTTGGGCCAGAAGTTGACGAGTTGGATACGGTCGTTGGGGGAGCCGATGCGGTCGATGCGCCCGAAGCGCTGAATGATCCGCACCGGGTTCCAGTGGATGTCGTAGTTTACGAGCCAGTCGCAATCCTGCAGGTTCTGACCCTCGGAAATGCAGTCGGTGGCAATCAGCAGGTCCAGTTCCCCCTCATGGGCCAGTTCAGCTGGACGCTCTTTTGAACGGGGCGAAAATGCCGTCAGAATCGATGCCAGATCTTTACGAAGACCGGGAAGTGTAGTCTGGTTGCGCCCGGCACCGGTTACAAGGGCAGTTTCGATACCAAGCGTCTCTTTAGCCCAGGCCGCCAGTTGTTCGTAAAGATACATGGCGGTATCGGCAAAAGCCGTGAAGACAATTAGCTTACGATTGCCGGGGTTACTCGGGTGTTGGCATTTATGGGTAATTACCTCCATCAATGCGGCCAGCTTGGCGTCACGGGCGGCGCATACCTGTGTGGCTGCAGCGTGTAACGTAGCCAGTCGATTACGGTCCTCAATGAGGTCCTGCTTCCAGCGGATCAGGTCCACATCCCCCAGCAGCACCTTGACTTTACGTCCAACCAACAGACTCTCGAAAGCGGGATCATCTATGTCCACATCAGCGATATTGATCTCTTCGATTTCATCGGCATGGGCTTCGATCCGGGCCAACGTGGCTTCCACGTCTTCCAGTTGCCGATGCACGGTGAGGGCAAAGGATGAAACAGCGCTTTCCATACGCTTGAGCACATTGACCCGCAGCAGGTGGATCAAGCTTTCCTCGCGGTCAACCTGGCGGAAAAAGCTCTCACCGCCGCGAATCTGGGTGCTGTATTTGGCATCGTAGGCAGCCTGTTTATGGGGGAGCACATAGCGGAGCGGTGCATAGGCAGCAAGGTTGAGCCGGCGGATTTCCAGGTTGATGTCGCGAATGGAACGGAACTCACCGGCACGATCCACATCCGGCTTGATGTTGATCGGCCTGAGACGTTCCGGAAAACGGCCGGTCTCGCTGATGCCGTAGTATTTCTCGATATGCTTGCGAGAACGGGCAATGGTGAGCTGATCCAGCAGGGTAAAGTAGTCGAAACCTAGCATCTCAATGAGGCGTGCGGGTGTTTTCACCGCTTCTTCCAGATCAAGCCAGCGGTTGAACTGTTTTTGCGCCAGCCGGGTGGTGCTGTCGATGCTGGTAATACCGTACTCAAGCAGGGCCGTATCATCACCCTCGGTGGCAAAGGCGATCTGGTTGCGCAGGTCAGCAAGGCGGTTGTTGACCGGAGTGGCCGACAGCATGAGCACGCGGGTCCTGACCCCTTCCTTGATGATCTTTCGCATCAGGCGGTCGTAACGGGATTCTTTCCCCTTGTGCGTGGATTTGTTGCGGAAGTTGTGCGATTCGTCGATGACCACCAGGTCGTAGTTGCCCCAGTTAACATGGGTCAGGTCGATATCGCCGGATGAACCGCCATCGCGGGAGAGGTCGGTGTGGTTGAGGACGTCGTAGTTGAAACGGTCGGCAGCCAGGATGTTACGCCGGTCATTGGCCTTGTAAATGGTCCAGTTATCCCGCAGGCGTTTGGGACAGAGCACAAGGACGCGGTCGTTACGCAACTCGTGGTATTTGATAATGGCCAACGCCTCGAAGGTCTTGCCCAGGCCGACGCTGTCAGCAATGATGCAACCGCCGAAACGGTTCAGCTTATCGATGGCTCCAACCACACCGTCACGCTGAAACTTGAAGAGTTTCTTCCAGACTATCGTATTGCGGATGCCGGTGGCGGATTTGACGATACGATCCTCGTCAAGCTCTTCGCCGCGGTCCTTGAACAGGTGATGAAGTATCAGGGTGTAGATGGTGAAGGGATCACGATGGGAAGCCAAGTCTTGGAGTGAAGCAATGAGGGCGCTTTTTGCCTCCGATGTTTCAGGCAGGCTATTCCAAAGAGCAGTGAACCAGGAACCGAGCATGGCGGATTCTTCCGGGCCTTCGGCGCACTGAATCAAGCTGAACTGATTGCCGGGGGTAAGTCCCAGACCGTCGGTCGTGAACGGGCAATTTCCGGTTATTATCGTTTGCTTCGCGGCAACAGGCTCGCCGGCAATAATGGTTGACTGGGGAAGGAATGTCGGTGCGCCTCGAACTTCGGCTTTCTTCTGTATCCACTCACTGCAATGACGAGCCAGCCAGCGAGTTTGCAGATGATTACGAAACGGTCGGTCGGACTCGGAACCAAGCAGGCCAAGATTTACGTCTTCGGTGGTAACCGGTATCACCAGGCGGCACAGCTCAATCTTTTCGAAAAGAGCGCGAACCTCCGCGTACGCAAAGAGTGAAAACGCCGACGAAGCGATATCAAGACTTGAGCGGGGTGTCAAGCATGCGCGCAGTTCATCGACCACTCGGTCATTTCCGGTGTTCTTGATGAGCTTCATTCGGCTGTTGATTCCTTTGTTGGAGAATGGAACGGAGGAGAGTTTTCAGAATAAAAAAAGCCGCCCGTCATCCTTACGCTGACAAAGGCGGCTTTCTGTTCAACCGATATTTTCTCAAGGGCAGTGAGCCCATTTATCTATCCTCCATAACACCATGAAATTACGCCAGTTTAATACACCTTTTCACTTCCAATGTCAATTGGATTCCCCCAAGTATCGGAAACGTCAATTATTTATCGGTTGAGAAAATCTAATCAAACTCTCATCTTGGTGGCACTTCCATTATTTGCAAGTTCAGCGGCAAACGCAAAGCCATCGATGAATGCCTTGACCTCCCGCGGAGATCCGCTAAAAAGATCATGGACACTAGGTCTTCCCATCTGGGGTTTCCGGAAAAGGCGAAGAACGACATACTCGTCACCGCGGCGTTCAACTTTCAGCCCGGAATCCCAATGCTTGAGCTGTGCATTGTTGATCCTGCAGCACATATCTACCAGCGTCCGTTCGGTGACCTTCATGGACGCGCCCCGCCTGTCCCGGAGAATTGTTCCTTGCCAGTCGATGTCCAGCGCTCCGTGGCTATGGCTCCCATGACCGTGGCAATAACGGCTTCAGCTTTCTCTCCATCGAAATATAGCTCCGCAGCCGCCCTCACCTCCTGGTAAATGAGGTCCTGGTTCGAAACGCGCCTGCGGTACGGGCGGTCATCGAGGAAAGCGGCAATTCTGTCCGCGGCGGCAATGAGGCGTACCCGGTTATCCAGCACTTCAGACGCCAGGCCCTTCGGATAGAGGCGGGGTGCGGACTATCATTCTCTTGAAGAAATCAAGCCATACAATGTAACGATAATTATATTTGACATAATGTTCTTGTTGTGCAAATAATAATTATCGTTATGACTAAGAGAACCGTTACAATCTATCCATCTTCAGCGAAAGAAATGGAGGCTTTGGGGCAACGTCTCAAGGATGCGCGGCTTCGTCGTCGCTTTTCCATGGAAACGGTTTGTGCCAGGGCTGATATTTCGCGGCCGACGCTCTACAAGGTCGAGAATGGTGATCCCTCAGTTGCCATCGGGATCTACGTCCAAGTGTTGCGGGTCCTGGGACTGGTTGAGGACTTGTCTCTGATAGCCAAGGAGGATGTTCTCGGGCGCCGTCTGCAGGACGAATCACTTCCCCATCGAAAAAGGGCTCCCCGCCGGAAGCCGCCGACAGGAGACAGCGATGGCTAAAGTAAAGGGGGACCATATCTGGGTCTGGCTTGACGATCCCGGATTCGGTCCCCTTCAGCATATTGGTACGCTCTCCCGTGGGGAACGCGGCAGCGTACGTTTTGCCTACGAGCCTGCCTGGCTCAAACATGCCCATGCCTTTCCCCTGGACCCGGAACTGGATCTGTTTGCCGGTGAATTCTTCCCCGGGGATTCCAATTTCGGTGTGTTCATGGATTCATGCCCCGACCGCTGGGGGCAGATCCTGATGAAACGCTGGGAGGCGGTCGAAGCGAAAGAAGAAGGTCGTACTCCGAGAATCTTGGGACCGTGGGAATTCCTGCTGGGAGTTCAGGATTGTACGCGCATGGGCGCTTTGCGTTTCAGCCGCCCGGGTGAGCAGATTTTCCTGGCCAACGAAGCGTTATCCGCTCCCCCTGTCGCCAGGATTGCCGAGCTGCAGGCGGTTGCCTATGAGCTGACCAGGAAGAAGCAGGACGATCTCGACAAAATCAGGGAGTGGCTGAAGGTTCTGGTTGCTCCGGGCTCTTCGCTCGGCGGTGCCCGCCCCAAGGCCAACCTGGTTGATGAAGATGGGAACCTGTGGATTGCTAAGTTCCCTTCCGCCGACGATGACTACGATGTCGCCGTCTGGGAAATGCTGCTTCAGGGCCTGGCGCATGAATGCGGTATCGCCGTGCCCGAATCCCGCCTCTTGCAGACAGGTGGCGGCTATCATACCTTCCTGGTGAAGAGATTTGATCGCATCGGCGGCAACAGACGTTTTTTTGCCTCGGCCATGACAATGCTCGACCACATTGACACCGAAGACGCCAGTTATCTGGAGATGGCGGAATTTCTGGCTACGTACGGCGAGGCTGATCACATCGCACTAGACCTCGAAGAGCTTTTCACCAGGGTTGTCTTTAACGTTGCCACTGCCAACCGTGATGACCACTTACGCAATCACGGATTCATCAGGTCTCCCGAGGGGTGGCGCCTTGCCCCTGCTTTCGACATGAACCCGTCTTTCAGGAAAGACGAGCACGTCCTTTCTCTGGATCTCTACAACCGCCAGCCCGATCTGGAAATAGTACTTGCGACCGCCGATTACTACAGACTGGAAATTAGCCGCGCCAGGAAGATCATCAATGGTGTGTGCAAGGTGATAGGAGGATGGAAGACACGTGCACGGAAACTTGGCCTGACCTCACAGGAATGTGCTGAAGCAGAACATCTGCTTCTGAGCGAACCACCCCCTTGACCATCAAGCCTTCTCCCACAAGAAAACTTCTGAATAGCCTCAAATAGTTAGCATCATCGTCAAACAATAAAACAGATTTCATAGCTGCTCAGCTGCCGGTTGCCCCTTAACCAGCACCCTCTCCGTTTCTTTGAATCTATCCGGATCATCCCACCAGTGTCGACCACCCGCGGTGGTGTGCATGCTCACCGGCTCACCCATCAGGGGGGTAATGACCGGGATGCCCCGAACATTGCCCATGGCGGTTATTCTGTCGAACGGCTCCCGCCAGGAGTGCATTGACAGATCAAAGGTGCCGTTGTGGATAGGCAGCAGGCGCCTGCCCTTCAGGTCGAGATGCGCCCGGATGCTTTCTTCAGGGTGCATATGGACGTTCGGCCAGTTTTCATTGTAAGCCCCCGTTTCAAGCAGGGTCAGGTCGAAGGGGCCGAATTTCTCGCCGATCTGTCTGAAACCGTCGAAATAGCCGGAGTCGCCACTGAAGAATACTCGCTGCTCAGGTGCAAGGATTACCCAAGACGCCCACTGGGTCTTGTTCTTGTCAAAGAGGCCGCGACCGGAGAAGTGACGGGCAGGGGTGGCGACAAAACGGACACCGCCAATCTCGATTCCCTGCCACCAGTCCAGTTGCCGCACCTTTGCTGCCGCTACACCCCAGTCGATCAGAATATCTCCCACTCCGAGCGGAGTCAGAAAATATTCAACCTTCCCTGCCAGTTTCATGATGGATTCGTAGTCCAGGTGGTCGTAATGGTCATGGGATATGATGACTCCTTTTATCGACGGGAGTTCGTCGATGCCGATCGGTGGCGCATGAAACCGCTCCGGCCCGGCAAACTGTATCGGGGATGCCCGGTGGGAGAACATCGGGTCGGTTATCCAGAATGCGTCATGCAGCTTCATCAGTACGGTCGAGTGCCTGCCTGGCTGTTTTGTTTATGGCGAGCATGTGCAGCCACGCAGCCAGTCCTTTGACTTCTTGATGATTTGATCCTACTCCGTAACGAATGAGTAGCGGTAGGCCGATCCTGTCAAATTATTGCCTGATCGTACGAGACACTGTTTGTTGATATGTATAAAAGCGGGAACTGTACGCGCAAAGAGATGGGGATTAACACCAACTCAGCGTGCCATGTGGGGCTTGTGAGCTGCGGAACGCAGGTTGCCCGATGGGCCGACGGCATACCGCCCCTCATAAAAAAGCCGGTCGCTGAGGAATCCCCCCAATGACCGGCTTTTATCTTTGCATATGTGAGGAGGGGGCATCTCACTTCATGTTTTTGTTGAAGAACTCAGCGATCCTGTCAAACGGGATTTTGTCCATCCGGTCGTAGAGGTCGACGTGGTTGGCATTCTTGATGATCATGAGCTCTTTCGGCTCCGCTGCCGCTTTGTAGGCATCTTCAGCGAAATAACGCGAGTGGGCATTCTCTCCGGCAATCAACAGTATCGGACGCGGCGAGATTTCCTTGATGTAGGTCAGCAGCGGCATGTTCATGAAAGACAAGGCATTGGTAGCCGTCCACGCCCCATTTGAGTTTGGTGAATTTTGGTGAAAACCACGCGGAGTGCGGTAATAGTTGAAGTAATCCGCAACAAATTGACTTTCGTTGCCTTTCAGCTTCTCAGGCAGAATGCGCGGGCCAGAAGCGGGTGTTCCATTCTTTGCGTCTTCCCAACGTTGCTGGCTCATTTGCTCCAGCATTTTCGTGCGTTGTTCAAGGGTAAGGCTATCATTGTAACCTTTGGCCGCGACTCGTGATATGTCATACATGCTGGTCGTGACAACGGCCTTGATGCGCTTGTCAACAGCTGCGGCATTGAGTCCCATGCCGCCGAAACCGCAGACGCCGATGATGCCGATGCGGTTGCGATCAACGGCAGGGTGCAGACCGAGAAAGTCCACTGCGGCACTGAAGTCTTCGGTGTTGATATCAGGAGACGCCACATTGCGCGGCTCGCCGCCGCTCTCGCCCGTATAGGATGGGTCGAACGCAAGCGTCACAAATCCTCGCTCGGCCATCGTCTGTGCGTACAGGCCGGAGGATTGCTCCTTCACCGCACCGAATGGACCGCTGACGGCAATGGCTGCGAGTCGTTGGTTGCCACGATTCTTCGGCAGATAAAGATCGGCTGCCAAGGTAATGCCGTAGCGGTTTTTGAAGGTCACTTTCTGATGATCGACGGCTTTGCTTCTTGGGAAAATCTTATCCCACGTTTGGGTCAGTTGCATGGCATCTCCTCGCTTTGGCAGGTTTGATTCCGCAAACGCTGGCAGCGCGCTAATGAGCATTACTGCGCTCGCAATAAGAGAGCATTGGATCAGCTTCCTACGAGATACATGTTTGTTCATTGAGAGTCTCCTTTCAGTTGTGAAAGCGTCATGTTGCTAAGGTACTTTTACTTCTTTAGGCCTTTCGTTGAATTCAACTTACACCGGATGATAAAAAAGGGGATAGACTAATCCTATAAACTTCTTGCCTAATCATACAAAACCATCCACTAATGTTGTATGGCAGCATCATGCTTGATATTATGGCCATATGGCATGAACGATAATATTTTTACATCAGAGTCAGGCAGATATGGAGATCATATGAAGAGCAGGATGGAAGTGGCGCTCGAAACCCTAAGAGGAAGTATTGCCCGATGGACGAACGACGGTGAGCAGAATCCAAGCGCGATCCCGTCGCTATCATTTTTCCGCGAAGACGGACCTACCGAACCCTTTAGCGCAGTGTACGAACCATGTATGTGCATGGTCGTGCAGGGGGCTAAACGCGTTATGCTCGGAAATGAATCGTATGTGTACAACCCTCGCCAGTATTTGATCGCATCCGTGGATCTGCCCACGTTTGTTCAGGTCATTGAAGCAAGCAAAGAGAAACCATTACTAGGGCTCAAGCTGACGTTTGACATGCAGCAGGTTTCCCAGATGCTCATTGACAGTAATTTTCCTCATCATCGTGCGCAAAAATCCGATCACGGCATGGCGACGAGCGAGATCACTCTACCACTGCTCACGGCCTTTCAACGTCTTATCGACCTGCTTGATGAAGAGCACGACATTCGGATGCTTGCGCCCATCATCCAGAAGGAGATCATCTACCTTTTACTTGTGGGGGAGCAGGGGGCACGTCTACGTCAGATCGCAGCCGCGGGAAGCCAGAGTCAACGGGTAGCACGAGCAATCGAATGGTTGAAAAACAACTACTCACAGCAGTTTCGTATCGATGATCTGGCGTCTCAGGCACATATGAGCACTTCTTCATTTCACAATCATTTTCGGTCTATTACCGCCCAAAGCCCATTGCAGTACCAGAAGCATCTTCGGTTGCACGAAGCCAGGCGTTTAATGCTGACTGAGTCACTGGACGCTGCAACTGCAGCATTTCAGGTCGGCTACGAAAGCCCGTCCCAGTTCAGCCGGGAGTATAACCGCCTGTTCGGCGCGCCGCCGCTGAGGGACATTACGAAACTGCGGCAGATGACTGAAGCTGTATAAGCTGATCCTGTCGGTTTATTGCCTGATCCTGCGCATATCAAAAACAGCCTCCCTACTCTCTCAGCCTTACAAAATGTGCAGATCCTATGGCTTTACACTTTGCCCAAAATATTGAATCTCGCCGGACAGTAAAACTTTTTTCCCCTGGAATAACCGGAGCAGTGTTGTGCTTGTCCGGGGAGTTGAAGGTAAGAGTCTGATTCGGACATAACTGCTCCAGACCATCCCGACAGTTTGGGCAGGTATGGTCCGAATCGACCAGGCAGCCGACGCCCGCAAGGTCGCCCGGTTTGAACTTAGTAACTGCCGAGCCGATCTTGACGACCCGGCCGACGATTTCATGGCCAGGAACGACCGGGTAGACCGTGGGCATGATGCTGCTCCACTCATTGCGCGCTGTGTGGAGGTCGGAGTGGCAGATGCCACAGTAGAGAATTTCGATCTGCACGTCCCGGTCGGTGGTGTCACGGCGGGGGATGGTGTCGAAGGCCAGCGGCGAGGTGGCGCTGGCTGCGGAATATGCTTTGGCTTTGTACATGGTCAGTTCTCCTTTCCTCTGTTCAGAACTGCTTGCTTGTAGAAGTTACATTACTCAAGAAAAAGAGATCAGCGGTAGGCCGATCCTGTTGAATTCTTGCCTAATTGAACGATATACCGCAGATTGATATAGCGGAATGCGATACATTGGGCGGAGTGACGGTACGTCCTGCGAGTTTTATTGACTGAGGAGCTTCACCTTCTGGAAAAAGAAAATCTCCGCCCGGCTCAAAGGAAACAATGGCGCGGATGTTGTCGTTCTTGATTGCGGTACGCCATCCAGGCCCCCCGCTTTGTGAGTGGGTGACGAGAACGCCTTTGCCAATTTTGTTAAATAGCTCCGAAACGGCAGCGATGTTTGCTTCAGCGTCATAGGGGCCTGTATTGGGAACCATTTGTCTGAAAAACTGGTTCAGGGCCTCTGGGACTCTGGAAAACTGAACGCCTTCATAAAAATAGGGCCAGGCGCCGAGCCGGAAAATACCAAACCACAATTGTTCGTCCGGCGTAGCGGCAAAGGGACCCCAGGATTCGATCTGAACACTGCTTTCTTGAAGGAATCGCTGGGTCTCGATCTGCTGGCAGAAAGGGTGTGTTGCCGACCGCTTCTTCATTCATGTAAGACGCCGCAGTATCAAGCAATCGATAGCCCACTTGCAGTGCATCACTGACGCTGCGTTCACATTCCTTCGGATCACTGACCTGGAAGACGCCGAATCCGAAAATGGGCATCTCCACACCATTATTCAAAGTTACTTTCTGCATAGTTACATCTCCTTTATTGATATCAAAATCTATTG
Source organism: Deltaproteobacteria bacterium (assembly GCA_021810985.1). Lineage (GTDB taxonomy): Bacteria > Desulfobacterota > Desulfuromonadia > Geobacterales > Geobacteraceae > RPRC01. Next base: position 701 of record JAJZQA010000009.1, on the reverse strand, counting down.
TTTGCTCAGCGTCCGGTCAACAGTTCAAGCTTTTCCGGGTACCGCTCTCCCTGGACTTTGATCTGAGCGGCGGACCGCTCGATAGTGGCAAGATCATCAGCAGTGAGTTTGACGCTCTCAGCGCCGATATTCTCATCTAATCTTTCCAGTTTTGTGGTCCCCGGTATCGGCACGATCCATGGTTTCTGGGCCAGCAGCCAGGCGAGCGCAATCTGAGCCGGAGATGCATTCTTTTCTGTAGCGATACTGCCGAGCAGATCAACCAAAGCTTGATTTGCTTTCAATGCCTCGGGTGTAAAACGCGGCAGGGTGATACGGAAATCAGTGCTGCCAAACGTTGTGTTTTCATCCATCTTGCCGGTCAGGAATCCTTTCCCAAGCGGGCTGTAGGGAACAAGGCCGATGCCCAGTTCTTCCAGGGTCTGGAGTAATCCTTCTTCCGGGCGTCTGAACCAGAGCGAGTACTCGTTCTGGACACAGGTAACTGGCTGGACGGCATGCGCGCGGCGAATAGTCTGGATTCCGGCCTCCGATAGACCGAAATGCTTCACCTTACCTTCCAGGATAAGTTCTTTCACGGCACCTGCGACATCTTCAATAGGCACATCTGGGTCAACCCGGTGCTGATAGAGCAAGTCAATGACATCTGTTTTCAGACGTTTGAGGGATGCTTCGGCCACTTTCTTTATCTCCACCCGCAG
>JAJZQA010000008.1 GCA_021810985.1 Deltaproteobacteria bacterium | reverse complement strand
TTCGCCCTCCGAGGCCCCGCTCCAGAAGAGAAATGGATTCTTCCGCTGTAAGCTCCGAGATAAGAGCTTCGTATCCGACCACCTGCTTGCCATGAATGGTGAATGTGCGGCGGCGGCCGATAGAGAGCTTGCCGCGAACGCCCATCTGTTCCATCTGACGGCTTAATTCGGCATCGAAACGCACCCGATCATGGCCGTTTCTTGTGGTAACCAGCGGGGAATGGAGAACGGCGGCAGGGACGAGGCAACGTGTGATCGGGGCACCGACGGAAAGTCTGTGGCCGTGAACATCGAGGCTCTTTCCGGCGAGGTCCAGAAACGCGCCGATCCGGTAGGCCGGGACACGCAAAACGAGTTCGGATCGAGGGGAGATGTCAAGCATTCCTCTGCCGACGTAGCGGCCCCGAATGAACTTGAGACCAAGATTGCCCTCTTCGTGGAAAAACGGCAGCACACGGCTCAACGCCCCGTACAGGGCGAAGCCGTGGTCGACCGGAAGCTCCGTCCCCGTAACTTTGAATCCCAAATCCACCTTGGCATCCATCATCTTCATCAGTTCTCTCTCCTTCTCGGCTCTGTACCGGCGAAATTTGTTATCGCCGTGATCCCTGTGTACGGTTCCCGAGAATTTTTTTATCCAAAAAATGCGTGCCGCCTGCGATTATTTCGCTCGACCATCGGCGGGGACCGATTGCTTCGTCCCGGCGATATAAGATGGATGGAGTTCTGTGAGAGAAACCTTCGTACGATCAACCTCACAGACAACATCGCTGCCTGCGAGGTTTTCATGAAGCATGGCCTAAGAGACAAGATCGGGCGCAAATCTAGGTGATTCTATCAGGTGCTTCGGGCTCACTTCATTTGCGATCCATTCAACGACTATTGCATCGGTCTACGATACTCAGCTTTCGGAAGGCAGTTTCTACGGGGGGTACAGGTGGCTTGTACTTAGTGGACCTGGAGAGTCAGATAGCCAAGCTTTGGGGGCGGATTGCATCCCTCAGGCGCCCCCATTCGATTCGCATCGCCTGCAAGTACCAGGATTCTTCCCGGACAATCGACAACAGACGACGCTTGTCGGAGACAATGACCTGACCGGTAATCCCTTATCCCGGGCGGAGCCTTGTTTTTTAAAATATTCTTCCAGCGTGAGCTTTTTCTCCTAACAGATATAGAAGTTCAGGTGATGCCGATCCTCCATCTCGGCAAACTCCAGCCTGAAGTTAGTCGCCGCCGGTTTGCGGGCATGATGGTCCCACCCGTCGGCGAGCAGGACACCGCCTATATCCAGAAACACGCAGGTGATTGTATTCGCTTTCTTCATCTTCTTTTCTTTCGTCGATCGGATCAACGCTGTCGAGGCGCCGTATGACTCGCGCCCGTATAAATCTGGCGACGTAATCGCTGGCCGCCCCCGCTGGTTACCGGACACGGCAAGGTGATATCGAGTCTCAACAACACCAATCGTTCCTTGAAGTCATTGTTCTTCTGTGATCGCGCTTTCCTTCCCCTTGTTTGCGCGCTCCGGGCCTAATCCCATGGTCAAGGCTGTCAGCCCGGCAATACCCCCCAGTTGCATGGTTTCCACGGCCGTGCTGGGTACAATTACGAGCGTGGCGTTCTCCTTCAAACCCTCATAAAGCATGTTCATGGCCCTCAAATGAAGAGCGACAGGATTATTGGTATAGGTCCTGGCAGCTTCTTCAAACTTTTCCGCCACCTGTCGCTCCGAATCTCCCAGAATCACCCGCGCCTGACGTTCTCTTTCAGCTTGGGCCTGCATCGACATCGCATCCTCCAAGGCCGGGGGAATAAGTACGTCCTTAACTTCCACCGAAATAACATTAATGCCCCATGGCTCGGTGCGCTCATCGATGATCTTCTGCAGTTCGTTACTGATCTTGTCCCTGCCTTCCAGCATGTCCGAAAGCATGGTCTTGCCGATGACATCGCGCAGAGCCGTTTGGGAGGCCCAATTTATAGCGCTCTGATAGTCGGCTACATCCAGGGCTGCCTTTTTGGGATCCACAACTTTCCAAAATAGCACTGCGTCTACATCCACCGGCACCGTATCTTTGGTAAGAGTCTTTTCTGCCTTGAAAGAAGCGGTGATCACGCGGGTGTCAATCCAGTAAGGGATCGTGTTGATGATCGGGATAATAAAAAATATTCCCGGTCCCTTAAGGGAGCCGAACTTGCCTAACCGCAATATCACAACCCTTTCCCACTCATCCGCAACCCTGATGGAGGCAGAAACAACGATGGCGATAAAAAAGACAATGACTCCAAACCACACGTTTTCCATGTTGGCTCTATTCATGGCAAATGCCAGTGCTCCGCCAATGACGACAATCACGATGAAGATCAACGCTGCAAAAGAGTTGCTTTTTCTCATTTCGATTACCTCCCTGGTTTAGGAACCTGAAGACGTCTCCGGGATATAATCCTGTGGTTCGTTTTCAGGTCCTTTCACCATCGTTGCCACAGGATTTGAGCGGATTCCAACGGAACCGCCACCCCGGAGCGCTGAGGTATCACCCGCGCCGTGTAGTCTCCCGCCGGACGTGTAGCGGGTACCCTTGCGTGATAGACGCAACCGGGGGATGTGTCAGGCAGCGTTTTCGCGCACTTCATTTCCTCACGTACAGGATCGCCGTCGCTTATTCCGTCCGCATAAAGCTCAACCCGCACCTCATCCGGGGCGAGATTGTTGAGAAAAATTTCGACTTCAAAGACGTGGTTGTCCGCATTGGTTTCGATCCGTAAGCCTCCGAAGCGCAGCCCGGCCCATTTCTGCTCCAGATTTTCTTGCCAGGTAACTATCTGCCTGCCCGCTGAGCCTTTATCGGCAGAACGTTCCCGATAGGCTGACGCGGCGGGGAGGTAGTGTTGCTCTGTGTATTCCTGTACAGCGCGGTTGGCGGAGAAGCGCGGCGTCAAACGCGCCATGCTTTCCCGCATTCGCGCGACCCAGGCGGTGGGAATTCCCTTATCGTCGCGGGTATAGAACTCCGGGATCACCTCCCGCTCCAGCAGGTCGTAAAGCGTGTCGGCTTCGACAGCGTCCCACGCCTGATCGTCCCCATGCTCCAGGCCGTCCCCCACCGCCCAGCCCACTTCCGGCGAGTATGCTTCCGCCCACCAGCCGTCCAATTCCGAGAAATTGATACCTCCATTTACGAGCACCTTCATGCCGCTCGTTCCACAAGCCTCCCAGGGCCGCCGTGGCGTGTTGATCCAGACGTCGACCCCTTGCACCAGATGCTCGGTCAGGAGCATGTCGTAGTCACTGAGGAAGATCACATGGGGGCGGACCTCGGGCCGGCGGATGAAATTTATCCATTCATGGATCAACGCCTGCCCCGCCTGGTCTGCCGGATGGGCCTTTCCGGCGATGATGAGCTGCACCGGGCGCTCGGGATTGGTTAATAGATCAAACAACCGCTCCGGGTTGTGCAGGAGCAGGTTCGGCCTCTTGTAGGTCGCAAAGCGCCGCGCAAAGCCCAGTGTCAACGTGTTGGGATCGAATAGATGCTTCGCCCCGTCAACCTCCTCGGGCGGCCTGCCGGAGACGGTAAGTTGCCTGGACAACCGATCGCGGGCGTATTCAACAAGAGACTTTCTTGCGGCGATGCGAAATTGCCAAAGGCCGGCGTCGGAAATGCAATGAATGTCCTTCTCTAAGGTTTCAACCGTCCCCTGCCAGCGGTCTTTTCCACAGGCTTGAGTCCACAGATCGTCAGATTCTGCCGAGTCCCAGCTCGGCATGTGAACTCCGTTGGTCACATGTCCGACCGGGATTTCGTCCTGCGGCCAGTGCGGAAAGAGAGGCCAAAAGATTTGCCGGCTCACCTTCCCGTGCAAGCGGCTCACCCCATTGACCGCCCCGCTTCCTCTGACCGCCAGATATGCCATGTTGAAACTCTCCGACGAGTCGTTCGGGTCCTTACGGCCCAAGGCCAGTAAATCATGCAGTGTTATGCCGAGCTTCTGTTCGGCATAACCGCCGAGGTAGTGCTCGATGAGGGCCGGAGCAAAACGGTCGAAGCCGGCAGTCACTGCCGTGTGTGTGGTGAAGAGGTTCCCCGCTCGAGTTACGGCAAGTGCGACTTCGAAGGGCTGGGCGGTCTCTTGCATGAAGCTGCGGGCGCGTTCCAACACGGCAAAGGCCGCATGCCCTTCATTCAGATGACAGACTTCCGGCTGGATGCCAAGCGCACCAAGCAATCGCCATCCGCCGATCCCGAGGAGCATTTCCTGCGCGAGGCGCAGCTCCGGCCCGCCGCCATACAGTTCGCTGGTAATCCCTCGATGTGCGGGGAAGTTCGCCGCGTCATTGCTGTCAAGCAGGTAAAGCTTCACTCTGCCGACCTGGACCTGCCAGGCGCGCAGCCAGACCGAGTAACCGGGTAAAGCGATCTGAAGCCGCAGCCACTCGCCGTTTTTCTGGCGCACAGGCGTGACAGGCAACTGTCCGGGGTCGTTATACGGAAAGAGCGCCTGTTGCGCTCCGTCCTTGTCGATCACCTGGCGAAAATAGCCTTGCTGGTACAGCACTCCCACGCCGACTACAGGCACGCCCAGGTCGCTGGCCGCTTTGAGCTGATCGCCGGCTACATTGCCAAGCCCGCCCGAGTAGATTGGCAAAGCTTCGCTCAACATAAACTCCATGCTGAAATACGCGACGCAGGTCAAGGGAGCCTGCGGATGATTCTGCTGAAACCACGCGGGCGCTTTCACCGCTTGCCGCCTGGTCTGAACCAGGTCATCGACGTTTTTCCGAAAAACGGAATCTGCCAGCAGGCGCTCGATCTGGTCACGCGAGACCGTCTGCAGGACAACCCAGGGATTGTGCGTGATTTCCCATAGCGCGAGATCAAGCTGCCGCCACACTTCGTCGGTGGCGTGATTCCACGACCAGCGCATATCCAGTGCCAGCTCGGCAAGGATATCGAACCCCTCTATTTCCGTGGGTAGAAGATTGTATATGGGGTGGCTGACACGGGTTTGTTTGCTCATATTTGTTCCTTTGCTCCGGGTTGGTCGGCGCCTCAACTCGGTCGTAAAGCGGCTCCCCGATGTAATGTGGCAAGGCGGTGGATGTCCGTCAACATCCAGGGCTCGGCGGGTTTACCGGCATAAGGACTTATTTTCATGGCTCTCCCGTCAAATGGAGTGGAGACCCTTGAGCCAAGGTCGCCATCAGCTTGTCGAACGGCTTGCTGAATTTCTCCACTCCTTCGTCCTCAAGTTGCCGCGTCACATTGTCGATGCTGATGCCCAGTTCCGGCAGCCGCTCCAACACCCGGCGGGCTTCGTTGACATCTTGCTCGAGCCAGGCTTTCGGCTCTCCGTGGTCGCGGTAGGCGTCAAGGATTTCCAGCGGGACCGTGTTGACCGTGTCCGGTCCGATGAGAGCCTCAATGTATTTCACGTCGCTGTAGTCCGGGTTCTTGCTTGCTGGTGCTGGCCCAAAGCAGCCGCTGGACACTGGCGCCCTGAGCGGCCAGTTTCTTGAACCGGTCGCTGCCGAAGATCTCTTTGTAGATTTGATAGGCCATCTTCGCGCCGGCGATGGCAACTTAGCCGCGCACCTTTTTCGCGAACTCAGCCTCCTTGCCGCCTTGTGCAATGAGTTTTTCCAGCATCGGATCCACCAATGTATCGATACGGCTTACAAAAAAACTGGCCACCGAGGCCACCCGTTTCACAGGCTCCCCTTCGGCTAAGCACGTTTCGAGGCCGGCGATATAGGCTTCCGCCACATGCCGGTAACGCGACAAGCCAAAGAGCAATGTGACGTTGATGTTGGTTCCTTCGCTGATGAGTTGCTGGATTGCCGGCAGCCATTGGCCGTCGCCGGGATCTTGATGAAGACATTGGGCCGGTTCACTGCGTCCCACAACCGGCGGGCTTCCAGCATCGTGGCCTTGGTGTCGTGCGCCAGGTGAGGATTGACCTCCAGACTGACATATCCATCTTTGCCGTCAGTCTTGTCGTAGAGAGGCCGGAACTCGTCTGCGGCGATCAGTTCTCGCCTGATGTAATCCAACCAGATGGATTGGCCGAGCGTTCCCAATTGTAGCAAGGGATTGTTTTTCATGATTTCTTGCCTTTTTATTCTCCAGTTCCTGTACCGGAACTCACGAGAGTTTCCCCTTTTTCCGCAGCACGGCTTGTTGATTCAACATTCTTGCGCGTTTCGAGTTCGCGTGCCTTCACCTCATCGTTACACCCGGGGCGGCTATCCGTGGATTCGTTTCCCGCTGCATCACGATGCGCCCGGGAAGCTCTGCATTACGGCGCCTCGTGAGGTTCTTTTTTGACCAGCATGATGGAACAGGGCATCTTGCGTATCAAATCCTCATTGTCACGGCCGAATAGAAAGTGTTCGAGATGACCTTCCTCGTGGGCCAACATGATGAGCAGGTCGATATTTTCTTCTTTCACCATCTTAATGATTTCTTCAGAGGCGTTCCCCTCTTTCACGACTGCTTTGACAGCGAGGCCATGTCTTTTTTCACCTTCGATCATGTGATCAATGTCATCTTTGAATGTTTGCTGTAATCTTGCATATTCCGCGTCCAAAAAAGGAACCGCGAGGTTCCAACCTTCCAGCCTGAAAGGACTATGCATGACATGAACCACAAAAAGCTCTGCACCGTATTTTTGAGCAAGCGAAATTCCGTAGTGAACGGCTTTTTGACAATGTTTCGTTGATCTGCTAACGACCAAAATCCGATTGACATCTTTCATGGGCGCCTCCTCTATGGTGGGATCTATCTTTTATTAAGCCCAAGCTTCCGGTAACTATTGGTGCACCAAGAGGTCTTTGACAGCGGCATCGGCCTCGGCGTGCACATTGTAGATTCCAACGACTGCGTTCTGTGTCCGGGGGAATTTACGGCCTCCATGTTTTCATCTAAGCGCGCTTGTCGAAAATCAGTAAAGACAGCTTGCAAGGTCCTTTATCGCCTTAGCGATATCCTCGATCGCCTCATGCATTCCTTCTCCGTAGGAACCGCTCTCCGGTGTTCCCTCCTTCTCGATCTTGTCTTGAACCTCAGACTTGAGTTTTTTCAATTTTTGAGCATGTTCTGCAAGCTGCAGTCGCCGTTCTTCTTCCATATATTCCAGGATCTCCGGATCAGTTTTCTTGAGGAGATCATCGGCCTCAGCCAGTATCTGTTCGATCTCCTGCTGTTTGAAAGTCTTTTGCATGATATACCTTTCCGCCAGATTACCGGCCTTCGTTTACTGAAATATAAGGATCAGAGGCTCAACCGTCTTTACCGGCTTCTTTTAATCCGCGGTTGCTTGCGAGATCCATTCGCACTTGAAACCGGACCCGCCGCAAAGCAGATCGTTTTCATCGAAAACATGTCGCCGCCAGCACATGCGGCCGTCGCTTTACTCTCGTCTGAAACCTCACGACTGAGTTTTTGCTAAGGATTTGCATCAATCCAACGATATGTCGCCATCCGAGTCAAAGAATATGTACTTCTCACATATCCTCCGGTAGTGATGGCCATATATTGCAAGGGTGAACGCCAATGACAGCAGCTTCGGCCTGCGGATCAGGGTCCAGAACACCAGATACCAGTAATGCAGACGTTCTTTGCCCCAAACCCCCAACCAAAAGCCCGACCGGAAGACCGCAAGGCAACGCTGGACATCTGTGGGGCTTCTTATTTCAGGCGCCTTGAGCTCTTTGAGGAAAGTCCTCACCCGCCGGTAGAACATCTTGGGAGAGTAGATCTGTTTCATGATCGATCGGTATCCTTCCAGGAGCCTGTCCAACCCCATTTTGGGGATGATATTCGTCGTTCCGTCAACGTTATCTCCGGAAAAGGCGCTAATCACCCGGTTTTCCCTTTGCAGTCGATCAAATAGCCGTGTTCCCGGAGGAGCCTGGAGGAGTCCGACCATTGCTGTCACAATTCCGCTTTTTTTAATGAAATCGACCTGACGCTCGAAAGTGGCGTGCGTATCGCTATCGAAGCCGACAATAAAACCGCCCATTACCTGTAACCCGGCATGCTGGATAATTTTGACGCTTCGAAGAAGATCCCGGTTTTTGTTCTGGGTTTTATGACACTCCGTCAAGCTTGCCTCATCGGGGGATTCAATGCCGATAAAGACGGAATCGAAGCCGGCTTTGTACAACAAATCCAAAAGCTCCGGGTCATCGGCCAGATCGATGGAAGCTTCCGTAAAAAAGGCGCATCCCTTTTTGTCTTTTCGCCAGTCGATCAAGGCAGGCAGCAACTGGGTTTTAAGGTATTGTTTATTTCCGATAAAATTGTCGTCAACGAAAAAGATGCTGTTCCGCCAACCCGCGTCATAAACACTGTCCAGTTCCGCGAGCACCTGTTGGGGCGTTTTCAAGCGAGGTCGATGGCCAAAAAGGACCGTCACATTACAGAATTCGCAGTTGAACGGACATCCTCTGGAAAACTGAATGCTCATAGAGGCATATCGTTTCATTGATATCAAATCCCAGGAAGGAACGGGGGTGTGATGAAGATCACAAAAAGCGCAAGCCCTGTAGACCTTTTGGGGATGCCCGTTTTGAAGGTCCTCCAGAAAAGAGGGCAAGGTGATTTCGGCCTCATCGAGGACAAGATGATCGACCTCTTCAAACTCGTCGGGCACCGCGGTGAATAGCGGTCCGCCCGCGACGACCTTCAAGCCCTTCGCCCTGCAGCGGGCGATGATTTGCTTCGCCGATTCCCGCTGAACCGCCATGCCGCCGATAAAGACCATGTCCGCCCCTGAAAGGTCGTTATCCGTGAGGGCGTCCACATTAACGTCAACGAGGCGCCTGGACCATTCTTCCGGCAACAGGCCTGCAACGGTCAACAGGCCAAGAGGCGGGAAGGCGGCTTTCTTTCCGATGAACCTTAAGGCGTACCTGAAAGACCAAAACGTATCAGGAAATCCTGGGTAAATGAGAAGAACTTTCATATCACGAGACTCCTTATGGCTTGCGCCGGCAGTCGCCGCCCCGCTAAACCGGGAATCACCACCTCATGGGATGGGCTGCTCACTCACGGCAAGCGGGTCTGCGCCATCATCTTCCCCACATTGCATCGGCTTTAACGCCTTGTTCACCGAATAGAGCAGGCCTTCCTGTCTAAGCGGTTTGGTGAGGTAATCGACAGCCTGCATGCGAGAACTGGCCTTGATCGTTTCACTACTGGGATAGGCCGTCATGATGATCACGCGGGTTTTGATTTTTCTGCTGGCTACCTCCTCCAAAATGTCTATTCCCCAACCATCCTCCAGAAATATATCCGCGAATATCACATCAAATTCCGTCTCATCCATCCTTGCCAGGGCTTCGAGGTAAGTTTTGGCAGTGGCCACGTTATGTCCTTCGGCTTCAAGGAATCTATGAAAGCTGAATCTGATGCTCTCTTCATTGTCGATTACCAGTATGTTTGCCTTCATTCATTTATCCCTGCCGGATATCCCACTGTGTTCGGGGGGGGCTCGGCGCCATAAGCGATTTCCCCGGAAACGAAACGTCGACCGCTGCCGCTCACCCGTCACGACTGGCTGACGCGGTTGCCCTAAATTGCTCTTGATGATGGTTGGGAGGATCAAGATCTGTGCCGAACAGGCGTATTGTACCGCTCATCCTATATTGTGCTGGTATAACGTAAGCTTAAGTATGGGCGGCCAGCATGCCGAAATTGGAGCCGGACGAAAACAAAGTGTTGCGTGCAACTGAAGCGTTGCGTGATTTATGTGTCACATGCAACACTTTAACGTGGGGAATTATCGGTCGAAAGGTTGTATCTTTTCATTTTCCGATAGAGGGTTACGCGGTCTATCCCAAGCAGGCGGGCTGCTTTTACTTTGTTCCAGGCGGTCTTGTCCAGGGCTTCAAGAATCGCCTGAGAATCGACCGCCCGTGCATCATCGGGAGAACGGTGCTTGATTCCCGGAGTGCTCATGAAGTCGGGCGGCAGATGGTCGAAGGTGACGATGTTCCCGGTGCACAGGACGAAGGCGTGCTCCATGATATGTTCCAACTCTCTCACATTGCCTGGCCAATTATACTCCAGAAACGCTTTCATGACATCAGAGGATATCGCTTCAATGGTTTTTTTGAATTTGGCGTTGAACCCATTGCGAAAATGGTCAACCAGAAGAGGGATGTCTTCTCGCCTGTCCCTTAAGGGTGGCAGTTTGATCTCCACCACTTTTAACCGATAGTAGAGATCTTCTCTCAATTCGCCAAGGGCGACTTTTTCCAGGAGATTCTTGTTTGTTGCGGCGATCAGCCGAACATCCACTTTGACCGGAGCAGAGTTTCCTACTCGCTCAAACTGCTTCTCTTCGAGAACGCGCAAGAGTTTGAGTTGTATCATAGGCGAGATATCCCCCACCTCGTCCAGGAAGATAGTGCCGCCATTCGCAATGAGGAACCGCCCCGCATTATCCCTGACAGCACCTGTAAACGCTCCCCTGACATGGCCGAAGAGCTCGCTTTCAAGCAGATTTTCAGGCAACGCCGAGCAGTTCACCTTGACCAGGGTTTTGTGGCTGCGCTCTCCGGCGCGATGCAGTGCCACGGCTACCAGTTCTTTACCTGTCCCACTTTCGCCCGTGATAAGAACGGTCGTCTGGACGGCGGCCAAAGCCCTTATAAGAGAATAGACCTTTTGCATCGGCCCGCTTCTGCCCACGATGCTATGGAACTGCCGGTGCTCTGTGAGTTCGCTTTCCAGCTCGCTCACATGTGTATCATCCCTCAATACCATAACAACGCCCGAGAGGATGCCTTTAAGACCGATCAGGGGATATGTTCGCACGCTAAGGACCCTTTTTGCACGATTGTGGGCAATGCACTCGATGCGCTCCGCCTCGACAGGTTCTCCTCTGCTGATCGCATCCGCAAGAATCTCCGCCAGTCTTCCGCCGCACACCCCGGGCAGGGAGTCAAACGACTTTCCGATGTCCTCGCGGGAATACCCACACAGGGTCATGGCCGCCTCATTGAATTCGATCACAACCGACTCCCTATCCACAGTGATGATGGCATCCCTTACACTCCTGAAGATAGCTTCCAGGTTGGTACGGTATTTTTCCTTTTCTTCACTTACGACCTTATACTTCAAAGCGGTTCCGGCGGCATGCAGTAATGACTGCTGGTTGATGGGCTTGGGGATGTAATCGAATGCGCCCAGTCGGACAGCGTCGGCGGCAGTCTCGACTCCGGGATCTCCCGTGATCATGATCACCGGAGAGTTGAGTCCTCTCAACTTTATCTCGCGCAAGATATCGATTCCCGTCCCATCTCCCAGGATGATGTCTGCGAATACCACATCAAAGCTCTTCTCGTTTATTTGGGCCAAAGCTTCGCCGCAGCTCTCAGCGGTCGATACGATATGCCCCTCGGCACTGAGAAACCTTTCGAAGGTAAACCTGATCGATTCCTCATCATCGATTACAAGAATTCTCGCACCCATTCCGCCCCCGTTCGCCGCTTTGATTGGCCGGTAAATCAATTACGACCCTGGTAAATTTCCCCTTGACACTCTCAAAGTTCAGGGTTCCGCCATGCTCTTCGATGATTTTCTGTGTGATATTCAACCCAAGGCCGGTGCCTTTGCCGAAGGGCTTTGTTGAAAAGAAGGGCTTCGTCAGCATGGAGAGCTCATGGGCCGAAATTCCGACCCCCTGATCGTAGAAGATGATTCGCACATATGGACGACCGCTCATAGTTGCCCGCTCGCCGCTGATCACAAAGCGCTTATCTTTATGCCTCCCGGGATATTTCTCGTTCAAGGCGTAGCGCGCGTTGTTTATGATATTTATAAAACACTGCTGGAGCTGCTGAAAATTGGCATGAACTTCCGGAAGGTCGCTGGAAAGATCCATTTTCAGGTCAATGCCCTCTTTGAGGATTTGCGCCTGGGTCAGGATAATGGATTCTTCCAGAACTACGGGGACCGGCGTGGACTTTTTTTCTTCCCGCCCATCCCGCGCGTAGGTGAGCAGAGTCTTTACGATGCGACCGATACGCTCGCCTTCCTTCACAATGCGCTCTCCGATGTCCTTTGCCATGCTCCCGGGGCTGCACTCATTTATCAGTATTTGACCATAGTTTATGATGCCAGTGATGGGGTTGTTGATTTCATGAGCGACTCCGGCGGCCAACTCCCCCAGTGAGGCCAAATGAGCTGCATGCATCGCTTCCGCCTGCATCGCCATTTTTTCGGTAATATCACTCACCAGGAGGAGCACGCTGTTGACCGTGTCGGCTTCCTTGACCGGAAATGCCCTTACGTCGAGTACCGCCCCATTATGGGTTACGACCGCAACTTCCTTTTCAGCCGTATTGAAACATCTTGATATCGGGCCATCCTCGTGGAAAACAGAGCGATCCCGTAATAATTTAGAGCAGTAGTGTCCTGCTGCATCCGAGGCCATATCGTTCAGCTCCACGGTGTTTCCGCGGTTTGTCCACAATACTTCCAGCCCGGGAGAGAGCAGGATCAAAGTATCGCTGATGGCATTGAGAAGAGTAAGGAACTCCCGCGAGAGTTTTCTAAACTTCCTTTCGTTCTCACTGAGTTCGGCGGTGCGTTCCTCCACCCTTCTTTCCAACTCGTTCTGAACCCTGGCGAGTTCCTCTTCGGCCTCCTTGCGGATGGATATATCCGTCACGGAAGTCCTGCAAGACTCAGTGCCATCGGCATTCACCACTCGGATACTATCTAGTTGTACATAACGTTCCGGGCCACCCGGTCTTTGCAATCTCAGTTCGCAGCTCAGCCGTTCGTCGGTTTTAAGAACCTGATCGAAGTGCGACCGAATCCTGGTTCTATCAGGGGCCGTTGCGTAAAGCCAAAGAGGAGTCTTGATCAGGCGCTCTCTTTCAATTTCGAGCTGTCCGGCGAAGTTGAGGTTGGCTTCCAGGATGACACCCTCCCTATTCGAAGTAACGTAGCCGACCGGCGCAAAGTCATATAAGTTGGAATATTTTGCAAGCGATTCGGCGAGTTGCTCCTGGGCCTTGCGCAACTCTTCATTTTGCATCTCCAACTCGATCTGATGAACTTGCAACTCGTGAGCCAGTCCCTGCTCATGTTCGGATGGTGTGCGAGCCATTTGGGCTGCGTCTTCTCCACCGTGCTCCTCTGCGAGGCGGTGCAACCTGGCGGTTTTATCCTCTCCGGATTTGTGTTCAGTCATACTGGAACCCTCGGTTCGATCCCGTCGGCTTTATTTTATCGAAGTGTAACATACGGCGTCAAGGCAACGCAACAATTGTGTTGCGTGCAACACTTTTTCCATGCTACGTCACACTCATGGGCCGCGCCCCTTCGTCTCAAGTAGCCATTATCATTAGCTAAAATGGACATACGATCAATCTCTTTCTGTCGGGCATAAAACTTGCTCAAAAAAGCTACATGGGAGTCGGATTGAACCGGCATCACAGTTACTCGACTTCTCCAACAGAAAGAAAGGAACAAACATGGAAGAACTACAAAGCTCCAAAGGTGCAGGACTGGGCGCGCATGTAAACGTCGGTCTGAAGATTGACGAACTGAAAAGTACTCTCGACTTGCTTGCCAAAGCCATTCATGAAGCCGACGACAAAGAGAAGGCCATGATCACCGAGGCCGTTCTCAAGTTGCGTGAGTCCGGCGCGCAGAATTTGAAGGCAGCGTCACATGCCGAAGGTGGCGATGGCGACCTGACACAACTCTACAACCGGACTGTCAAGCGACTGCAAACAGCCGCTGACAAGGGCGATGTGGAAGCAACGAAGCTTCTTGCCGAAATAAACCCTTAACGTAGGCATTCTATGCGAGTTGCGCACAAATTCTCTGAACTGCACTCCGAATGTGAAATGAAAGTCGATTTGAGGAACTCTGCGGGCGCTTGACTGGGGTTACTCATGAGGGTGGACGGTCCGAATTAAGAATCAGACTCTTTAATCCTCGCTCTTTCATTATCGACCAACCATAACAGAACCGCCCTGTTTCAGATGCACGGGGGATACGCATGAACGGTAACGAGGATGAGACCCTGTCGCCGGAAGAGTGTACGAGCAAAATATTCGAACTCAGCGGGGTAAAATTCGAACCTGATGCCGCTGGCGACCTGTGGTCCAAGATATTGCAGCATAAGTGGCTTCTTTCGGAAAAGCTTGGCCGTGACGTTGGGTACCGGACTTCCTGCATTGATTTTTTGGAGAATACGGAGCAAGCGATTGATGAGTATATGGACTACAAGCGGGCAGATATTTTTCATGAAATGGGGGCACAGACCATCAGTAGAGAGATGTGGGATACGATATCTGATTCCCAGCCTCCCAAACAGTTGGTCCAGCGCAGAATTATTCTTCCCTTGACAGAAGAGAGCCTGTCCAGGAAACATGGGGTCATCCCTCCCAAAGCGATCACCTTCTTCGGACCTCCCGGCACCGGGAAGACTCATTTTGCCAAGGCAATAGCCGGGATCTTGTCCTGGTGGTACATAGAGATAGTTCCCAGCATGCTTATGATGGATGGGGCAGAAAAGGTCGGCGCCAATCTGAGAAGAATAATGGAAAAGTCGAGAAACCTTGATAAAGTTGTGCTTTTTATCGATGAGTTCGATGAGATCGCAGGCAGCCGTGATACTGCCGACCGGATCGATAAGTCCATTACTAACGAATTTCTAAAACAGATTCCTTTGCTTAAAAGCCAGGGAAACAAGATACTGCTTGTGTGCGCCACCAATTACATCCGACAGCTGGATGCCGCGATGCTTCGTCCGGGCAGATTTGACTGCATTATTCCCGTTGGTGGATTGGACAGGGACGGCAGAACAACTATTCTCGGCCATTATATTTCCAAGCTCAATACAGGGAAAATCGATTTGAACAAGGTGGTCGAAATGACATCGGGATTCACTCCCGCCGATATCGAGTACCTGTTTCAGCACGTTGCACAGTTTGCCTTCGAGCAGGAACTTGCCAGTAATGAGGACTACCAGGTTACTACGGAGACATTCAGGCAGACCATACCAAAGGTATTTCCCTCATTGAGCGCAGAAATTATTGAGGAATTTGAGAAAGATAGCATTGCCTATTCTCGAATCTGATGTGCTGCTCGCGGTGCGACACGACCAGACTGGAATCCTGACGCGGTTAATGGAAGATGTCCGGGCACTTAAAGACGGCGTCAGCGGAGTTGTCCTTAAAACATCGACGGGGGGCGGTTTGATGGCGAAAAAAAGCAAAAGAGATGATGAGCCCAGCCCGATGAATAAGATCCTTGACCGTATAAAGGGTCCGGGCAAGGGTGGTCCGAATCAGGGCGACCCGGCCAAGAAAAAGATGCAACTTTCGATTTGGTATTTTATCGTCGCCATGATTCTCATTTTTTGGTTCCAGGGCTACATGGGAGGGCGGCAGGCCGAAACGGTTGCCTACTCGAAATTCAAGCAGTGGGTTCAGGACGGAAAGGTGGAAAGTCTTCTCATCGGCCCGGAGCAGATAACAGGCACGCTAAAAGGAGAAAAGGGCAAACCGGCAAAAACATTCGTTACCGTTCGGGTTGAAGACCCCAAACTCGTCGGGCAGCTCGAGCAAAAAGGGATCAAGTTCAGCGGCCATGTTCAGAGCAAGTGGCTCGGGGCGCTGATGTCCTGGCTGCTGCCTCTCGGAGTTCTCGTTTTCATCTGGTTTTTTTTAATGAAACGAATGAGCGGCGGCGCGCAGGGTGTGCTCTCCCTGGGCAAAGCACAGGTGAAAGTCTATGGCGAAAAGGACCTGAAGGTAACCTTTGAGGACGTGGCCGGAATCGATGAGGCCAAGGGCGAACTCGAGGAAGTCGTTGAGTTCCTGAAAAACCCGAAGAAGTCTCAGCGCCTTGGAGGACACATTCCCAAGGGGGTTCTCCTCGTGGGCTCCCCCGGGACCGGCAAGACCCTGCTTGCACGGGCCGTTGCGGGCGAAGCCGGGGTGATGTTTTTCAGTATGAGCGGGTCGGAATTTGTCGAAATGATCGTAGGGGTCGGGGCAGCCCGTATCAGGGACCTCTTTAAACAGGCCAGGGAGCATGCTCCGTGCATTATCTTCCTGGACGAAATGGATGCCTTGGGCAAGGCCCGGGGCATGAATCCCATGGGCGGGCATGACGAGCGGGAGCAGACGCTTAACCAGCTTCTTGTCGAGATGGACGGCTTTGATCCGAGCGCGGGCGTGATCATCCTGGCCGCTACAAACCGCCCCGACATACTGGACCCCGCTTTGTTGCGCCCGGGCCGGTTCGACCGCCATGTAGCCATCGATAAGCCCGACATCCGAGGGCGGGAGGCTATTCTCAAAGTCCACGCAAAAGATGTTGAACTGGGTGAGGATGTTGATCTCAAGAAAATAGCGACAATGACCCCCGGCTTTGTGGGCGCCGATCTGGCGAATCTCATCAATGAAGCCGCCCTGATTGCTGCTCGGGGGGATGCGGATGAAGTGACCATGGCCAATTTTCAGGAGGCGGCTGACCGAATCATGGGTGGACTGGAGAAAAAGAACCGCGTCATGAGTCAGAAAGAAAAAGAAATCGTGGCCTACCACGAATCGGGTCATGCGCTTGTGGCGATGCTTCTGCCGGGGACCGATCCGGTCAGTAAAATCTCTATCATCCCCAGGGGCATTGCGGCGTTGGGCTACACCCAGCAACTTCCCACCGAGGACCGTTATCTCATGACTCGCAATGAACTCCTGGATCGTTTGCAGGTGCTCCTTGGCGGGCGGGTCGCCGAGGAGGTGATCTTTGACGATATCTCCACGGGGGCTCAGAACGACCTTCAGCGCGCAAGCGATATCGCCCGCACGATGGTGATGGAGTATGGGATGAGTGAGCGCCTCGGGCTTTTGACCTACACTCACACGCCGCAGGCAAGATATCTGGATCTTGGACGGGGTTCGAACGAAAGAGAATACAGCGAGCACACAGCGCAGGATATCGATGACGAAAAAGCCAGGATTATGGAGGAGGCCCACCAGAATGTCCTCCTCAAGTTGAAGAATTATAGGGATTTCCTCGAAAAGCTCGCCGGGATCCTGCTCGATAACGAAACCATCGGTGGCGACGAGTTGAAACAATTTGCCGAGGAGGTGAGATCTCAGGCATTTGCCGCTGGTGGAAAGCCATAGTTGAGGCCCGTTAAACATAACTTTCGGCTACTTTTCTTGGTGGTCCGTAAAGCTCATGATGGTGAACAGTTCGAAAGCGGTCGTGAAACGTCCTGCAATCCCTTTGGGTTGTACGCACGCAGGTCGCGCCCACATCTTTCGGTGAACCACCAGGCGGTTGAATCAGACTGGCGGAAAAAACGTTACATGGACACTCTTCACCGGGGACAGCAATCAAATGATCTTTGCAGGAGAGTGGAGCAAAAACGAAAATCTGAAACGACAGCTACGGAGGAAGCGCTCAGGCTGGCTGAATATCGCCTCCAGTCTTTGCTGGAATTAAGCCAGATGAGTTGGGCCTCCATCAAAGAGATTGCTGACTACATACTTGAACGACAGGTGCGCATCACTAATAGCAAGTTGGGCGCCATCAGTCTACTCAATGAAGACGAAACCGCTTTGACGTTCCAAGCATGGTCGAAGGAGATCAGGCAACAATGCTTCATGGAGGATAGCACGGATCTTTTGGTTCCCATAGATAGCACGTGCCTTTGGGCGGATCTCGTGCGTGAGCGCAAGCCTCTGATAATCAATGACTTCTCCTCATCCATTCTTAGCGGTAAGGTATTTAGGGAATGTCCTGTTGAACTTTTTCGTTTTATGAGCGTTCCCGTATTTGACGGAAATCGAATAGTGGCGGTCGCATTGGTGGGAAACTATGAGGAAGACTACGATGGCTCGGATTTGAACCAATTGACATTACTCATGGATGGTATGTGGAAACTGATACAGCGTCGCCAGTCCGACAGGATCTTGCGGGAATCAGAGAGCCTGGCGGCAATTGGAAGAGCGCTATCCGGTTTGGCTCACGATTTGCGAACTCCAATTGTCACCATAGGCGGATTCACTCGCATGATACAAAAGCATATGGGGAAGGATAATCCCGATTGGAACAAACTGGAGATTGTCATCGGGGAAGCGCGGCGAATGGAAAGCATGGTGAAGAATATGCTGGACTTTGCGCGTCCGCTGGAACTGGACAGGTGCGTGGAGGATAGCGAGCGGCTGATAGACGAGAGCCTTGCCGGGATTGAGAGTGTAGCGAGAGAGAAGATGGTGCGGATCCAGAGACACTCATCCTTGAGTCTTCCATCAATTTCAGTTGATGCCATGAGAATGAAGCAGGTCATCATAAATCTTGTCATAAATGCGATTCAAGCTTCACCCGAGGGCGGAACCGTTATAGTCCGCAGCCAGGACAAGGATGAAAATCTAGCCATCGACATTGTTGATCATGGTCCAGGCATTCCTCCTGAGAAGCGGGAAGAAATCTTCTACCCCTTCGTTTCCAGCAAGAAGGAGGGGACCGGTCTGGGGTTGGCCATCGTGAGAAAGATCATTGAGGCCCATGGGGGACAAGT
>JAJZQA010000313.1 GCA_021810985.1 Deltaproteobacteria bacterium | reverse complement strand
CCTGACTTGCGAAGATATTTTTGACGATCTCGCGCATGGAACTATCAAGTCCCCCAGGAGTGTCCATCTCCACCAGTATGAGTTCTTCCTTGCTTTGCGTTGATTCTTGAAAGTTTCTGGCAAGGTAGACGGCGGTTGCTGGATTTATTGAGCCATGAATCTCCAGCAGGCGAATCGTGGCAGGCGCGGCATGAGATTCATACACAAAGGACAAGAGCACGAGAAGGAAAGTGATGGTCTTCATAAATTCCCCTGTAAAATTAATTATAATTGTAACGGAAAAACTTACATCGTCAAACTCGGGACTTGCCAGTCAGAAGGGAAAATGTTATGAAATAGGACCATAGAGGGGGGCAGATGAAAGAACGGGCAAAAATTCTCCTTGTAGAAGACGAAGATCTCAGTCGCGACTCTCTGATCAGGCTCCTGAAAATGACTGGATTCAATGTCAGAGGGGCAGCATCCGGATCTCTCGCTCTTTCCTTCCTGTCACATGAACAGTTTGACATCATCATCACCGATCTTTTTCTCCCCGACATAAACGGCATCGACATTCTCAAGCAGGTCAAGGAACTGTCACCTCTTACCGAGGTAATCCTGATCACCGGTCATGCTTCCGCGGAAACGGCGGTAAAGGCGATGAAAGAAGGCGCCTTTGACTACGTTACAAAACCATTGAGTTTCGATGAACTTTCCATCACAATTTCGAAGGCTTTGGAAAAACGTCAGCTTCTCTCGGAAAATGTTTACCTGAAGCAACAACTCCATAATAAGTACGATTTTGAAAACATCATTGGCTCGTCACCGGTCATGCAGAAGCTCTTTGCCCGGATGAAAAGGATTGCCAATACCGATTCAACAGCTCTCGTGCTCGGCGAATCAGGGACCGGCAAAGAACTCGTGGCGCGTGCGCTGCATTTCAACAGTCAGCGCAAGGACAAGCCTTTCATTCCGGTCAATTGTGCGGCCATCCCTGAAAATCTGCTTGAAAGCGAGTTGTTCGGTTACGTCAAGGGTGCTTTCACCGGCGCGATACGTGATAAAATTGGAAAGTTCGAAGCAGCTAATCAGGGAAGCATCTTTCTCGATGAAATTGGCACGATGCCAATGCACCTGCAGACGAAACTCTTGCGGGTGCTTCAGGAGCAGGAGGTTGAGCGGATCGGTTCCACAAAAACGATCCAGCTTGATGTTCGCGTTATTTCCGCTACTAATGTGAACTTGGAGGAAGAGGTCAAGAAAGGCAATTTTCGGGAAGATCTCTACTACCGCCTCAACGTAATTCCGATCCAGTTACCGCCTTTGCGTGAAAGAACAGAGGATATCCTTTCCCTGCTCAAACACTTCATCGAGAAAAACTGTACCGATATGAAGCGGCCGCTCATGTCCATTTCCAACGAAGCCCTTGAAATCCTGGAAGGCTATCGCTGGCCCGGTAATGTGCGAGAGCTCGAAAACGTGGTGGAAAGAATTGTTGCCCTGACTGACGGCAATCGCATATCCGCAAACGATATTCCATCGAATATTCGTGAGGAAGTTCTGACAAAGGTTACTGAACGCGGTGTCGACCTGGTTCAGACAGTAAACGAAATTGAGCGGAAGATGATTTGCGAGGCACTTCACCTGGCAAAGGGTGTAAAGGCAAAGGCAGCTGTTATGCTGAACTTGAATCGGACTACCCTCGTGGAAAAAATGCGCAGGCTGGGGATTGAAAATCACCAATAAACGAGAAACCGTCGTACTGTTCGACATGTACTCGCCTGAGATTGCTAGTTTCTTCCTACCATTATGAAAATAGCCGTACTTTCAGATACCCATGGCAACTATCCTCTGGCAATCAAAATGCTGGACCGCATTTCAGACCTTGACTGTATTGTCCACCTGGGTGACGTCCTTCACGATGCGGATATCATTGAACAAGCCTATAGTACTCCTGTAATCAAGCTTGCTGGAAACTGCGATTCCACTCCAAAAGCAAAACGAGAGCTACTCCTGAGTCTCTGTGGCAGATCGTTATTTCTCTCTCACGGAGATCTGTATCGTGTAAAGAACGGCATCGACAGGATTTACGAGAAAGCCTCCAGCGTGTCCGCGGACATTGTCCTGTATGGCCATACACACATCCCTGCCGTGGAGAAAAAAGGAGAGATCCTCCTGGTGAATCCCGGCTCCCTCAAAGAAGCAGAGGCGCCGCAATCCTTGGCGATTATTCACCTGAATGAGAAGGACGTGTCCGCTGAAATCGTCATGGTCAAAGATGTTAGTTTTTCCGAAACCTGATTTGCCTGATCTCTTCACTCCTGCCAACCCTGAAACTAAATCCCGCGATCACCATTGAGGAAATCAAAAAAAACCGGCGATAATCACATTGATTACCGCCGGTTGACTACCTGTTAAATTATACTGTCAAATTATACGTTAAAACGGAAGTGCATGACGTCTCCGTCTTGCACGACATACTCTTTCCCTTCAAGCCGCATCAGCCCTTTCTCTTTTGCACCCGACTCACCTGCCGCGGCGATGTAATCGGAGTACGCGATAACTTCGGCTCGGATAAAACCCTTTTCAAAATCCGAGTGGATGACGCCGGCCGCTTGTGGAGCCTTGGTGCCCACAGGAATTGTCCAGGCACGGATCTCTTTTTTTCCCGCTGTAAAATACGTGATCAGCCCAAGAAGTTCGTAACCGCTTCTGATCAGCCTGTCGAGTCCTGACTCGGCAAGTCCCATACTGGACAGAAACAGTTCCTTTTCGTCGTCAGCCAACTCCGCAATCTCTGACTCAACCCTGCCGCAGATCACAACGACCTGAGCCCCTTCAGTTGCCGCAAGCTTGCGAACCGCATCTACCGCGGGATTGTCGCCGGCAAGGTCATCTTCGGCCACATTTGCAACATACAGAACGGGCTTATCCGTTAACAGGTGCAGATCATACATGAGAGCCAGCTCATCGGAAGTCTCGGCAACCCCGCGTGCGCCTTTCCCCTGCTCCAGAGCCTGCTTCACACGAAGATATAAATCCGCCTCATCTTTCAATTTCCGGTCGCCATTTTTGGCAAGTTTTTCAACGCGCAGGAGCCGCTTTTCCACCGTGTCGAGATCGGCCAGAGCCAGTTCGGTCTGGATGATTTCAATGTCGAGAATCGGATTGATTGAGCCGTTTACGTGCACAATGTTTTCATCATCAAAACAACGAACCACGTGAATAATTGCATCTACACTTCGAATGTGGCCAAGGAACTGATTACCGAGTCCTTCGCCTTTCCTGGCGCCCTTTACCACGCCGGCGATATCCAGTATTTCTATAGTCGTCGGAAGAATTCTTTCCGGATTGACAAATTCGGCAAG
>JAJZQA010000312.1 GCA_021810985.1 Deltaproteobacteria bacterium | reverse complement strand
CTACTCGGTAAAAGCTATTTATACGACCTCCGAGATTCTGTGCTAGACATTTGCCGGACTAGTTGTTTGTGAGAGGGCGGTGACTTGTTCACCGCCTTCTTTTATTTCCAGGGTACTATTCTTGTCTGATGAGGTGTTGAAAGTGAATTCTGCTCTCCAACCGATTGTTGCAAAATATGGCCAACTCCTGAAAAGAGTGGATCACTGGTTTGATCGATCCGCGAAAGCCGCGGGAAATGCCGTACAGTGCGGCAAAGGCTGCTCTTCTTGCTGTAGAGGGTTATTCGATATTACCCTGCTTGATGCGTTTTTTCTCCGGCAGGGGATTGACAAACTTGCTCCCAGGCTTCGCGAGGTGGTTCATGCACGGATAGCAGCTCAATTGCAGTCGCTTCGATTGATTTGGCCGGAGATAATGCCCCCTTACATCATTAATGCGCTGCCGGAAGAGACTCTCGACCGGTTAATGCCCGAAGAAGATGAAACACCCTGCCCATTACTCGGAGATGACGGGCTTTGCCTCGTCTACGAATACCGGCCCATGACCTGCCGCCTGCATGGCATCTCTTTGGTTGATATTTCCGGTGAATCTTTTCAAGATGAGTGGTGCACCCATAACTTCAAAGACGAGGATCCACGGAAAAGGCATGATCTACGCTGGGAGTTTCGAGACCTATTCCAAAGAGAACTAGTTATATTTCGGGAGCTTACATATACATTGTTAAATCAAAAGATTAACGAACTGGATACACTGATACCCTTGGCTGCGTTGATAGACTTTGAGGGCTTTGATTGGAAAAGGTGGTGGGAGATGAACGAGGATAAAATCAAAAACGCGGGTTTTCCAGAAAATCAGCGGAGCATTCCGTCTCCTGACTGAACACTACCTTGCGACCATCAAGGTGAATGCGGCCTTCAGCATATAATTGAAGTACTCTTGGATAGATCTTGTGCTCTTCACAAAGGATCCGGCGGGAAAGGCTTTCTTCGCTGTCGCCGCTGAAAACCGGAACAGCGGCTTGGGCAATGATCGGGCCGGTATCAGTGCCGGAATCCACGAAGTGGACAGTGCAACCGGAAATCCTCACTCCGTATTCCAGAGCATCGCGTTGTGCATGGCTACCGGGAAATGAAGGCAAAAGTGCGGGATGAATATTCAGAATTGCCGCGGGAAAAGCATCGAGCAGCACGTTGGAAAGTATGCGGTTGAATCCTGCCAGGGCAATAAGTTGCGCAGCATGCTCGTTCACGAGCGAGAGGACGGCGGTGTCAAATGACCTGCGATCAGCAAAGGCGCGATGATCCACGTGGAATGCGGGAATCCGGTGTTTTCTTGCCCGCTCAAGAGCATAGGCATCACTCCGGTTACTGATCACGCAAACGATGGTAGCGTTCACTTTTCCCGCTTCACAGTGATCAATTATAGATTGAAGGTTCGAGCCGTTACCCGAAACCAACACGGCGACTCGAACCTTTTCTTTTTCGCGCCCCCCCGATTGGGAAGCGACATTTGTATCAGACAAGTTCAACGCATTCCCCGCCGGCATCACATTTTGCAACTTCACCAATTACGAAAGCCTGCTCATTGAGACCGGACAGCCTGATAAGAATCTCCTCGGCGTCCTTGTCCGGAACAGCAAGAACCATCCCGATACCACAATTGAAAGTGCGGAACATTTCCATATCTTCAATTCCGCCACCCTGCTGCAGCAACGGAAAAATGGGCGGTACTTCCCACGAATCTTTTGCGATGATCGCCTTGCAGCCGTTCGGCAAAATTCTCGGAACATTTTCCAGCAAACCGCCGCCGGTTATATGAGCTATGCCATTGATCCGGAAATCACGGAGCAGGTTCAAGACGGTTTTCACATAAATACGGGTCGGCGTCAAAAGCTCTTCCGCCACGGTTGACCGCAGGCCGGGAAGCGGGCTGTTTATTTCCAGCCCCATGATATCAAACAGGACTTTGCGGGCCAGGGAATAGCCGTTGCTGTGAAGGCCATTCGAAGTTATGCCGATCAGCTTGTTTCCAACGGTAATGGAAGAGCCATCGATGATATTGTCCCGCTCGACAACTCCCACGGCAAAGCCGGCAAGATCATATTCACCTTCAGCATAAAAACCAGGCATTTCCGCCGTTTCGCCGCCGATCAAGGCACAACCGGCCAGGGAACAACCCTGAGCTATGCCCTTGACGATTTCTGACGCTTTCTCCGGCACAAGCCGTCCGGTCGCCAGATAATCGAGAAAGAAGAGCGGCTCTGCTCCCTGGACAATGATATCGTTGACGCACATGGCCACAAGATCGATTCCGACTGTGTCATGTTTGTCTGCCATGAAGGCAAGTTTCAGCTTTGTTCCAACGCCATCGGTACCCGAAACAAGGACCGGCTGACGGTATTTGCTGGAATTGAGGGAAAAAAGCCCGCCAAACCCGCCGAGATCAGCAATAACCTCAGGTCGATAGGTTGCCTTGACCAGAGGTTTAATCAATTTTACGAAATTGTTACCGGAGTCGATGTCGACACCAGCGTCCTTATACGTTACTTTGTTGTTCAACGTCTGCTCCTCCTGTATGCAAAGAAGATTATTTTTACGGCATAAACGATAAAATGTCAAATTCAATCTGGAGCGCAGGACTGAACATTCTCTACCATACGTGTGACATCCAGACATCTGAATAAACTGGCTTGTTGCTGGTTCTCGTGAAAAAACAGTTTACAAGACTTCGATGGTTTGCTTATGATTATTCAGCTTTAAAATGAGGCGTTGATGAGAAAAGTCACTTTTCACCCGGTCACGCAAGCTGACCTGCAGGAAGTCCTCACCCTGGAAAGGGCATCATTTCCCCATCCCTGGAGTGCGGAGCATATCTTTAATGAAATTCATTCGCCCCATTCCTTTCCTCTCCTGGCCCGCCTGGAGGATGGCTCCTGTGCCGGCTACATCTGCCCCATGCTCGTACTGGACGAAGGACAGATTCTTAACGTGGCGGTTCAACCTTCATTCCGGGGCAAAGGCATCGGCATGATGCTCCTGGAAGCAGCTCTCGAACTGTTCCGTGAAAAGGGCGCCACAGTTGTGTACCTGGAAGTCCGTCCGACGAACGCGACAGCCATTTCACTCTATACTCGCTGTGGTTTTATTACGATCGGACGAAGAAAGGCTTACTATGAAAACGGAGAGGATGCTATCCTGATGAAATATGAACTACCCATGAAGAAAGAAGAACACCATGCAGTTTAAGTCTATGGTTGTCAGCAATCATGAGGTCTCTCCCGGATACCAGCGTATCCGTCTGACCGCGCCACGGGCCATTTTGGGAGCACGACCCGGACAATTTGTCATGGTCAGGGTCGCGGAGGGAATT
>JAJZQA010000311.1 GCA_021810985.1 Deltaproteobacteria bacterium | reverse complement strand
GAGGAATCGTCCAAAATATAGAAGTGTACCGGGTAAACGATCGTTTTCTGGGTTGAAAACAATACGGTAAGGTTCATATTCCATCCGCCATGCACATCGGAGAGATTCTTGCTCTTCGAAACATTTCCCTATTCCCTTACTGCCAAGACTGACCTTGGTCTCTTCGATAAAATGGAGCCAGACGAGCAATAATGCATAGTTTTAGACTTTATCGTGTAGTTGACCCTACTGCCTGCGACAGGCAAAAGAGCGTAAGAAGTCAGTGGGGCCATTAAACTGATTCGCAACGAAGGAGGGTAATTTATCAAGCGGTTTTCCGTGGTTTATATAAATGCAGTGCAGACCCTTTATTTCCGACGCTCGTTCTAAATTTGCCAGGGTATCTTCGACAAAATAGGAGCGTTCTGGATCGGCATCCATAAGTTCCAAAACAACCCTAAGCGGCTTTGTGCTTTCAGCCTTTTTGACGAAGCCAACCTGATCAAGCCCTAAAATTGCTTCAGGCTCAAAAAAAGGCAATATGCCCAATTTTTCAAGCACAGGTATGCCAAAGCTCTCCATGCAGCATTGTGACAAAATGCCGTGTTTAACGTATCCGCTACTTCCACGAAAAGCATCAATCAGATCTGTCGTGTCGCCGAAAATATCGGAGCAATATTTCATCAGCAATTCGTAAAGTATTGCGTAGTGTTTTTTGAACAGACGAAGCCGCGTGTCTTCCAAATCGAGTCCGTAATAAACGATCACCGGAACAAATGCGCCATAGCAGTCGTGAAATGTTTTATAACATTCGTCCACAAGGTACTGTACTTCTTCGGTTGACAACATCGGAAAGACTTCTATGGCAATTTCGGCATGGGCATCGTGACAGAGAGCATAATATTCCTCGGTAACCCGAGAATACGGGTATAAGACGTTACCTATGTCCCAAATGATGTTGGTAGTTTTATTCATAAATCGATAAAGTATGCTTCCCTGTCAATGAGCAATGGGCGCAGTCGAAAAGTTGGACGGACATATTTTTGATGTAAAGAATCACAAATACCCCTTTGGTAGCCATTTATAGGTTCTTCCTTTGAGGAATGCCGGTGTTCTTGTGTTCATTGAAGTACCCGCAGCCGAGTAATAGTATAGCCGCATTAAAAATAATTCCAACAGCCGCAACAACTAATCTCAACGCACCGTTATTCCGTCGAATAAATCAATAGTTCTCATGGTAAGCTGTTGTCCCGCTTCAGAAGAGAATCAACCATCCTTTCTCGTATATTTTTCCGCTATTTCCAAGGCTTTCTCCAGCGGCTCCCTTGCCCCATCCAACCAATGGATCTCGGCTCCCTGCCTCTCCATCCGGCGAAACCAGGTGTCCTGACGTTTGGCAAAGTCGTGGATGGCGCTGTTGAGTTTCTGGAACAGATCGTTTCGATTCAGCTCCCCCTTGAGGTGGCGGGCGACAAAGCGGTATTCGAGGCCGTAGAATTCCAAGGTCTCGTACGGCACCCCCTGCCGGTACAGGTCCGCCACTTCTTCGATGAGACCCGCATCGAGTCGCTCCTTAAGGCGGGCGGTGATTCGCTGGCGCAGGATGCTTCGCTCCCACCGGACACCGAATACCAGCGGCTGGATTTCGGGAAGCGGTTCCGGTTCGTGGCTCTGTTCGTATTCGGCAATTTCGATGGCGCGCACTAGACGCTCCCGGTCGAGAAGGTCGGTGGTATTGTGGAGTCGGGGGTTGACCGCCAGGAGCCGTGCGGCAAGATCTTCTGGGCAGAGGAGAGCAAGCTCGTGGCGCAGATCCGGATTGTCCGGCACCTCTACCATGCGGTATTTGCGCAGGACTGCATCTAGGTAGAGTCCCGTACCTCCGACAATGACCGGCAGGCGGTTGCGGCCGCGGAGATGTTCAATGGCGGCGAAACAGAATTTCTGGAAGAGAAATACGTTGAAATCCTCTCCCGGTTTAAGGATGTCGATCAGGTGGTAGGGCACCTCGCCGTATTCATCAAGGTCTTTACCGGTCCCAATGTCCATGCCGCGGTAGACCTGACGCGAGTCGGCGGAGATGATCTCGCCGTTCAACTCGCGGGCGAGAGCGACCCCCAGCCGGGTCTTGCCGGAGGCGGTTGGGCCGAGAAGTACGATCGTGTCATAGTGCATGACATCTCCCTTTCAGATGTTCTGTCTGTGGTTCGCGGTGGGGGCAATTCATGGATTACCCTACTGCACGCAGCGGTATTTTAACTTTCAACTTTCCTCAACATACGCTACTATTTGCAACCGTTTCAATCTTCATCAACCCGCAAGATGCATTGTGCGGAGGGCCATGACGGTGCAAAAGGGAAAACCGGTAAAAAAATATTCCCAGGCGGGGCGGGTGCATGACATTATCCGCCTGATCGAGGCACGCCACGGGATTACCCTTGAAGAACTGGCCGAGGAAGCCGGGGTGACCCGCCGTACCATCCACCGGGATCTGAATGCCATCCAGGAGGCGGGTTATCCGTTGATTTCCGAGCGGCTTCTTGGCCGCAAGGTCTACCGCTTCCTGACCCGCTTCAAGGATGTGCCCCCGATCAGCTTTACCCTGCAGGAGCTGATGACCCTCGGTTTTCTCCGCTCCCAGCTTGATTTCCTGGAAAGCACGCCCTTTCACGATGACATGGAAGCCATCTGCCGCAAGGTGAACTCGGTACTGCCTCCCCGCTATGCAGCCCACCTGGAACGGATCGCCGGAGTTTCCCTGCCGCTTCTGCAGGGACGGCGTGATTACAGCCGGGCCTGGGAAGCGTTGAAGATTCTTCGGGATGCCTTGATTTACCAGTACCGGGTGACCATCGACTACCAGGCGCCGGGAAAAGAGCAGCCCGTTTCCTATCTCCTCGATCCCTACACCCTGATTTTCCACCGTGGCGGGCTGTACCTGCTTGGTTATGCCCACAACCGCCGGGCGCTGCGCACTTTTGCCTTGGAGCGGGTCAGCCGGGCGGTGAAGGAAGATGAGCGTTTCGAACTGCCTGCCGAGTACCGTCCTCAGGAGCAGCTGCGGAACGCCTTCGGCATTGTCGAAGAGTCGGCCGTCCCGGTGCGGGTGCGTTTTTCCGTGGCTGTTGCCCATGCCGTCAGGGATCGCATCTGGCACCCCAGCCAGAAGGTCGAGGACCTGGATGACGGCGGCATCATACTTTCATTCGAGGCGGGCGGATCCATGGAGATCGTTTCCTGGGTCCTTTCCTATGGCCGCTATGCTGAGATTCTTGAGCCGCCGGAACTCCGTGCCGAGCTGAAGGGCATCGTGGCGGAGATGGGCAGAATATATTACGAAATTGAAGATGTCGCCGATTCTCGCTGAGCCGGCACGGCGAAACGAATTTTGTTT
>JAJZQA010000310.1 GCA_021810985.1 Deltaproteobacteria bacterium | reverse complement strand
TTCCGATCTTGCGAAGCTCCTCTATTTCTTCATCGGGAAACAGGTGCAACTGGTTCATCACCGGAATGATGTTGTGGTAGTCCAGGGTATATTTGCTTTTCAGTAGCCGGTAGAGGTCGATCAATCCCTTGAAACGGACCTGGTCCCTTTTCGGGTGACCTTTCAGATACTTCGACAGGCTCAGGTCTTCCCTTTCCAGGAGCTCTTCCGCTGAAATACTGAACTTTTCACAGAGGGACGTGACTATTTCGTGGACCGGGTCAAACCATTCGCCGGAATTCCGCAGGGTCAGGAATACATCCTGTGGTACGAAATCCTCCAGTGCCCCGACGTCACCATTATGCCAGAAGCGGATAATTCTTTTGGTCAGCTCGATATGGGTGTTGTTGCTCTCGGTATGCACCTGTTTGCGGAGAAAATGAATCAGCCGATCCTGCCGGAAGGAAACCTCGTCCATTTTCGTTGTAATGTCGCGCAGTTCGCCTTCGGCGCCGATCTCGTTGTAGTAAACCGGAAAGATGCGGGCCAGTTGCTTTATCATCTTGAAAATGGGAGCAACGTCAGAGTTCAGAAGTTTGGTGATATCACGCTGAAACAGGTCGGTATCGGAAATGAAAATTCCCTGGACGCGGAGGTTTACGATCAGGGCCGAGAGCAGTTTCAACATTTTCTCTGGTCTGCATTCGATCAATTCCATCCAGACCCGGATGTTCTTGATGTGGTTTTTGTCGCTACACACCTGCCAGTCCTCGTTAATGCCATAGCCATTCACCTGCACGAAGCCGAAAGCGATCAGCCGATCGATGAAACCGTGAATGACGACCGGGTTTCCCAATTCGATTACTTCTTTGCCGAGGGTCAGGATGCAGTCCAGAAGGGTGCCCAGATGACCTTCTTTCTGGGCTTGGAAAAGATGGAAGATCCTTTCCAGAAAAGTAATCAGCTCTTTCTCGGTGCAGGAGCTTTTTATAATTCGGAGCATCCTGTTGAGATCCCAGAGCAGGTGATCCTTCAACTGAGTCATGCCGGGAAGGCTCAGGAGGTAGAAAAGATAGTAGATCCGGTCGAGGGCTGGCTCTTCTTCGTCCATGCAGCTGCGAAAGCGGTTGGCGATGCCGGAGAAGTCGGCCACCAGCTGAAGTTCTTCCCAGGTCGAGGCCTGGGTAAGCTGCTTTTGCAGTTCGGCGAAAAAGGGTTTTCCGATATGGTTGATCCGCGAGGTCATGTCGGAATGAAAGAGGGATTTCTTGTTGGCCAGCCAGGACTCGATGGAGGTGCTTTTCTCCCAGAAAACGATATTTTCCTGGAGAGCCTGGCGGAGCATTTCGAACGCTGTTTCGCGATAGCGGGAATCCTCGGCCACATGTTTCATGCGTTCTTTCAGGAATCCGGATGAGCGCACCATGACATAGTGATTGATGGTGAACGTGTCACGCAGCATTGCCACGGCCGAATCCATGATTGTATCCGGCGTCTTTTTCTGGCGGTGAAGCAGATCGGCGAATTCCAGCAGAGTCTGAAAGGCTCTTTCCTGCTGCTGGTCAGGGAGCGGCCGCCGCAACAGCGTCTGGAAGATTTTCAGCAGCAGTTCCAGCGGTTTTTCATGCTCCGGCAACGCGAGATAAAACCAGAGGTCATCCAAGGCAATTCTGCGCAGAAGATCAACAACCAGTTCCGGATTTGAGTACGGGTGGTGGTATTCCGTTATCAGTTCTTCCGCCCGTTTGTGAATGCCGAAGTGGCTGTCGGAAAGGGCAAGAAACCACTGGTGCTCCGGCGGAATTTCTATCTTGCTCCGGGTTACGGCAAGATTGACTTCCAGGGCCTTGGAGACGAATTTTTTCATCGTAGTGTCCGACATAGTCACCAAACGTAGCTGCCCTCGGTAGTCGTTGAGCCGAAAAGCGCCCTAGCGGCGGTACAGCCTAGCTGAATGTGAAAGTGTTCTGGGAGTTTTGTGGCAGAGGGGTTTTGTGGTCTTACTATCTACACTTACCCGAGTGACGTTTTTAACCTCACGGCAGGAAGTGTTACCGTTGAAAATGTACCATATCCGGTGAGGTATGAAAACAGAATAATGTAACGGCTCGTAATTTGCTCGAGCGGTTATACCTTGGCGTGCTCGCAGTCAGGATGCCGGGTCACTGCCGGGCAGGGAGAGTCGGCGTGCCTTCCCTTGCCCTGCTTAGATCGTCGATCTGTCCTGCTTGCCCAACAGGATTCTTGACTGAATGTTTATCGGGGGATAGTATATTGTCCGTGTTTTTACCACCTCCGGAGAACGGAAGTAGCCATGGGCCGCTGGAAGAAATTTTGCTTTGTCACTCTTGTTGTAATACTGCTTGTTTCCGCTTTTTGCCTTTCTGCGGTCGCTTCTCCGTCGAAGACCCATGAGGTGCGGGAATCTCGCTATGAAGTCTTCAGCCATGGCATGAAGGTCGGGCAGGTAAAGACCGTGTGCGGTCCGGTCGAACTCAACAGCAAGAAGGCCTATCGCTTTGAATCCTCCACTAATATCGACGTCCATTTTCTCTTTTTCTCCTATCGCCTTGAAAAGAAAGAAGAGGCAATGATCGGGAGGGAAGGGACCTATACCTATCGGCGGACCATGCAGGAAAACAATAAAGCGGTTCTGGTTTCGGGAAAGATGGAAACCGGCGCCTTCCGGTTCACTATCAACGAAGGTGGTTTGAGGCGGACCCTGGTCATACCGCGGGATACCTATGATTTTACTACGCTGGACTGTCCGGAACTGAGCATGGGTCCGGACAAAAAGGAAAAGGTGCTGCGAATTCTCGATTTGGAAAACTTGATGATCGTTTCGAGAAAATATCACTGGGTGAAGGATGAGGATGTCGACCTCGACGGGCGCAAGATCCACTGCAAAGTCATCGATTTTGAAGATTTGAACAAAAAAGGACGACGTTGGGTGGAGGGTGATGATCTTGGGGTGCTGGTGCTTCGCCAGGATGGCAGTGGCAAAGGGGTGACCTATTCGTCACGACTAGCTTCACAAGTGGTCAGGCCGGGCATGGGAGTATGGTGAGATACGGCAACTGATGATCTTGCAGGTTTTTGATCTGCCGAAAACTCCTGGCGGTATATGGAAGGCCACGTCAAGTGTCCAAGTCGCTGGTCTTTCGTGAGTGAGTCAAGTATTGTTTAGCTGTTTCCCTCTTTCCTTTCTGCTTAGTGGTCACTGAGCGCCCTGTCTCACCCTTGTAGTGTTGATTCCTTGTCTTTCCCGTTTGTTTTCTTGCGTTGCACTCACTTCTCAATGGTTGACTTTCTATCCCTTTGCTGCTGGTTGTATTGGCAATGGTTAGTTAAGATTCTATTATCTGAAGCCTTGGTGTGTGAGAAGTGGTGGCTTGTGTCCGCGTAAG
>JAJZQA010000309.1 GCA_021810985.1 Deltaproteobacteria bacterium | reverse complement strand
GCTTTCGGTTATCTCAAATTCCAGACCTTCGGGAGACATCCCGGTTTCATCAAGTATCCCCTGTACCGTTTCCAGCAGTTTTTTATGCTGCAACTGATAGCCGGAAATGTTCACCGCCACCCGAATACCTTTCAATCCTTCAGCCTGCCACTTCATGTTTTGCGTACAGGCTTCCCGCAGCACCCATTCGCCCAGTTGCATTATCAGTCCGTTTTCTTCAGCCAGTTGAATAAATTCCAGCGGCGACAGCAATCCCAGTTCAGAGTGTTCCCAACGGACAAGCGCTTCCATCGCGACTATCCGGCCGGAAACAACGTCAATTTTAGGCTGATAGTACAAACGGAATTCGTTATTTTCAAGCCCTTTGCGCAAACTGTTGGAGATAACAAAACGGCGTGAAGCGTTTTGATCCATCATCTTATCGTAAAACTGGAAGTTATTCCTGCCCAGGGCCTTGGCATGATACATGGCTATGTCTGCCTTTTTCATCATTGCTTCAGTATCCCGATCATCTTCAGGATACATGCAGATGCCAAGACTGGTGGTGACAAACAGCTCGTGATCGCGCAAATGAAAAGGAAGAACCAGTGATTTCAGAATCTTGTCGGCCAGAGCGGCAACATACTGGCGATCGACATTAAGCAGCAAAACGATAAATTCATCCCCCCCAACCCTGGCAACCGTGTCTGTTTCACGCAGAATCCGCTTCAAACGGACGGAAACCAAGCGCAGCAGTTCATCACCGACCGAATGCCCCAGGGTATCATTGATCAGCTTGAAGCGATCCAGATCAATAAAAAGAAGGGCAAAGCTTTCCTGCGATCGATTGGCGAGCGCTTTAGCCTGCTGCATACGATCCTCAAGAAGCAGCCGGTTCGGCAGCCCGGTCAGGGTATCGTGGTGCGCCATGGCATAAAGTTCATTTTGGGTACGCTTCCTTTCGGTAATATCGCGACAGGCGCCCCAGACAGCGGCCGATCCATCGTGCCTTTGACTAGCCGAAAGATTCATTTCAACTTCCACCGCATCTTCTCCTGCGGGCTGAAAGGTAACGTCCAGATGCTGCGGCTGACCTTCACGCACAACCATTTGAAACAGATTGACAAGCAGGTCACGGGAAGCACTGTTCACCAGATCAAAGAGGGATTGTTCTTGCCGTCCGTCAGTATCAAAACGGGTCAAATCCAGAAAGATCTGGTTGGCATATACGATTCTCCCCTCGTGATTACAACTGAAGATCAGGTCACTGGCAGAATTGATAAAACCCAGGAGCGCTTCCTCTCCTTCCTTTACCCGTTGGTGATCCCGTCGAATGGTATCCATCATAAAGGCAGCAACAAACGCAACCGCGGCGTTCATGCCGGCTACCCAGCACCACATCAGCATCTGAAACAGAAAGACCTCATGCAGCGATGCATCGACAAACGGCATCTCCACATACCTCAATATGTGAAGGCTTTCCAGCGTCAGGAGAGCACCGTAAAAGAAGGCCCCCAGCGTTCCGATCAGCCAGACGTCCCGCCTGGTATCAAAGAGAAATGCCGCTTCAATCGTAACCAGCAGATAAACCGGCCAGAACCAGCTGATGACGCCACCGGTAAAATGTATCAGCACCGTGACGAAAAACAGATCCAGTGCGACCTGAAGATGCATCAGACGGGGAAAACGTTTCAGATGTGAGCAATTGGAACTTAAAGCGGAGTTGTAAATAACAACCGCCATTATCGTAAGGGCAAGAAAGATGGTCTGATTGACAGTAAAGTGAAATCCGACGGGGCTTAATTTGTAACTTATGGCGGCAAAAACAGCATACACCAGAATAACCAGCAGTATGACCCAGCGGGTGCGGGCCACAATGGCCATCCTGACACAACAATCATCAAGCCGCTGGAATTCAGGCTCGCGCAGCGGATCTCCCGCCGCCCGGATTATGCCGGAAACGGTATTGATCCATTTTGTCGGGCTGCTATGATGCAGATTTTTCATGTACTCGCCGTTGTGACAGAATTATATTTCAGTAAAATTCAAGGCCGGCAGCGATGGTATCAATCCGAGCTCATAACACTGGCCAAAAAAGGTTGTCACCCCCTTGATACCATCGTCTTCCAACTCGTAGGAAATATTGCTGCGCCAGTATTCCAGCAGATTCATACGCGGCATCCAGGCAGCCTCGCGGGCATACCGGATGAGTCGTTCATGGTGCAGAGGCGCCATTTCTTTAGCCTGAATCAGTCGGCGGGACAACTCTGCAAGACGGGGGTCATCGCCGACTTCCCGGCGACACAGGAAGAGTGCAAAAACAAACGGCAGCCCGGTCCAGTCGCGCCAGAGACTGCCCAGATCGTACACCAGCAGTCCGTTTTCCAACAGCGAAGCACGCAGGGCCGCGTCGCCTATCAAAAGCAGTGCGGGAGATGATTCAAGCGCCTCGGAAATTGTGCTGGAGTTGACGGCATAATCACAACGGCAGCCGTAGCGCCGGGCCATCAGTATTTTGAGCAGATTAACCGAGGTGGCCGATTCCGAGCTGAGCTGAATGGTCTGACCGTGCAGATCCTCGATCGGCACCCGTGAGAAGAGCAGAACGCTGGCAACCGCACCGTTGCTTGAGATAGAAAGCCGGGGGAGTATCCGATAGCGCTCGGAGTGAATGGCGTACTCGAACGATGACGAAGGACAAACATCGATTTTTCCGGTAGCCAGAAGGGTATTCAATGCCGCCGGAACTCCTGAAATAAATTCATACTCGCTGCAGTCGAACTGTTCTTTGAGCAGGTGGTACAACGGCGTACAGTTTGCGTATTCTATCTGACCTATTCTGAGCATCAGTGTGCAGCCGAATAAAGCTTGTCGGCATCGCCCTCCACAACCCGGATGTTCTCGCGCTCAAGCAGTTCGCCGGTAACCTGCCAATAGCGGGTCAAGGCATTGGCGTAGGCGACGACAGCCTTTATCTGGTTGCTTTTTGCAGCCGCCAGATCGTTTTCCACATCCAGCAGATCCCGGGTGGTAGCCAGGCCGACTTCATTTTTGCGGATAAAGGCCCGTAGCCGCTCTTCAGCGAATGCCCGGCCGCGATCGGCCACATCAATCTGCTTGAAGCCGGTTCCGATAGCCCGGATCGCAGCTTTGACATCATTGGCAACACCCTCTTCCAGACTGCGTATCTGCAGAGCGATCTGCTCCGTTTTGAGGCGACTCCTGCGATAATCATTCTCGGCGGCGCCGTTGCCCAGCGGATAGCTGAAATTCAGACCGA
This sequence comes from Deltaproteobacteria bacterium, assembly GCA_021810985.1. Lineage (GTDB taxonomy): Bacteria > Desulfobacterota > Desulfuromonadia > Geobacterales > Geobacteraceae > RPRC01. The sequence goes on along the minus strand of JAJZQA010000309.1, from coordinate 128 downwards.
CACTCCAGACCGGATAATCAAACGTGACCAGCTTGTCCAGGTTGCGCTGATAGGCACTGTCACGACCGCTTAATCCTGCCGAGGCGGTCAAGGACAGATCAGGACGTGTCCTGCTGCTATAAACGCGG